>NZ_JACOOY010000006.1:0-195857 GCF_014287705.1 Dorea hominis
AGAAGTTTCAGTAGAGAGTGTTGAAGATTAAAAAACAAAATATTTTAATAAATAACGCCGGTGCGGGATTTTTGATATCCAGTACTGGCGTTATTTATTCTACAGGGGCTTGGGGGTGTCAGTTCGCCTTGCTTATTCTTGTAGTAACCAATCGGCTATATCGTGAATTACGATTCCTTCATAGCTATATTGGGGATGTTTGGTTCTAGCAATAATCATTTTCGGATAAGCATCTCGAATCTGAAGCCGAGGAAAGCATTCTCTCTCAAATGTTTACTGCCCGGAAATGTTGTCGCTGATCTGAATATAAAACTTCTCGTTGCTTCTCTGAGCAACAAAGTCGATTTCCTTTTGATAGAGCTTGCCGACATAAACATTATATGAAAATAGATCATACGCTCTGTTTTTTGCAATATTTTATCTTGCGAATTTATCATTGTAACGAATATGCATATCTTCCCAATCCATGAACAATACATAAAATACTTTCCCGTATTGCGGGCTCTCTACAATTCTTCCCTGATCAAGAACAGAAAAATAAGTTCCGTCAGCTTTTCGAAGATGAAAGTGAATATAGTCATTTTCATTGCCATTGTCAATCTGTTCCCAGATACTTGATTCTATCTGTTGCTGTTCATCTTCACGAATCAAGTTGCGAAAACTTTTCTCAGTAAGTCTGAACAGTTCATCTATATCTTTATATCCGGACATATGAAGAAATTCATCATTTGCAAAAAATAGTTCATCATCTTCTTTGTCAGCTCTGTATATGATGAATGCACCTGGAAGATGTTCAGAGATATCCTTGAATGTGAATCCAAGTTGTTTGCGGGCACCTGACCGAAATCCTTCTCTGTAGACCATACATCCATTTTTTCCACGAAGCTTTATTTCATAAAGAGCGGCATCTGCGCAGCGCATGAGTTGTGAACGATTGGATGCAAATGTTGGATATTCTGCATATCCTAGAGAAATATAAAATGCATGTTCCTTACCATGGTATGAGAATGATTTAGGAAGTTTGGTGAATTTCTGCAGCTGTATATCTGCTTCTGCAAAAGTACAATTTGGTAAAAGAATGCAGAATTCGTCACCACCATTTCTTCCAAGTAATGCATCGGATGGGAAAAAAGTCTTCATGCTGTCTGCAAGATTCTTTAGTGCCCTGTCTCCGTAATTATGTCCATAGATATCATTAATAAACTTGAAATCATCGATATCAAGGAGCGCAGCCACAAAATGTGCTTTTTGATTTTTTTGAATCATTTTTTCTGCAAATTCATCAAATCCATAGCGGTTATAAATATTTGTAAGAGAATCTGTGCGCGCCAGTATCTGAAACTTTTTCTTATGTTCATTTTCTACTAACCATATTCTGGTAAGAACTGACAGGAGAAGGCTTATTGTAAGAAACATTCCGATGATGATTATCAGTAGAGTGGCATTTCTCCATCCACTTTTAGGACTTACTTCAAATTTCCAGTTTTCATCTCCTATTGTAAATGTATAAGAAACAGGATGATTTGTTTGCCCATCTGATTGATAAACCACTTTATAAGTATCACTCCATGGAGCGACTGTTTTTGAAATTTTATATTCGTATCCAAAATTTGAAAGTGCACTGATTGAATCTGAAAAAATATCCGGAACACGCAGGATAACAATAGTAAATCCCCAGAAATACTCATGTCCGTTTTTATCTTTCAGGTATACGGGATTGCGGACTGCAATTCCATATCCTCTCTGTTTTAATTTGAAGGGGCCCTGCGTAATGATTGTATGGTTGTCTCTTGCGTAACAGGAAATTTTTCCGCGGTCTTTATCATGGATCAAATCAATCTTACCTGTCTCATTTCCATTAGCCGGATAAATATCTGTAACAACACCATTAGGAGCGAGCTGTACACTTTCAATAGAATCAGACATAAGATTTCCTGCAATTGTTTCAAACTGATGGATTTCGCCATCTTCACTTATTAAGATTTGCTTCAAGGTATCTGTGATCTCAATTCCATTTGTAATTTCATTCTTTATTCGTTCGCCATAGGTGGCTACGTTTAATTGTGCTGTTATGTGTCTCTGCTCTTTTTCGTGGGTGTCTGTTTTGTATACAATCAAACTAACAAGGCATATGCCCAGTAAAAAAGTGATAAGAGGCACAAGTGCTTTTTTTTTCACTTGGTTCACCTCGTTTTGTCTATGGGAATTTTTACAATAAAGCATTATAGCACAGAAATCGAAAAACAGAATAGGTTTTATGAAAAAAGGAAAGCTTACAGGTGCGAAGCGAATCTGGTTTGTGATGGATTGTGGCAGTGAAATCGGAGATGCAGCAAAATATAATCGCAGGCTTGCCGAGAAAAAGAAATGGCAGTATATGGGAACAGCGCAGATTGTGATGCCTGTACACATTGTATGGCATGCATCTGCTATTGCCCGGCGGAAGCTATCGAATATGGAAAGAAGAGCGTTGGAAAACCACGCTATCATCTGGATTGATAAATGTAAAGAAATATTAAGAATATTATTCTATATTTTTAATAATTGTTTGCTATAATAATTTCGTAAATGAAGAGCATATCTTTATATTAGAACAGTGTTTTTGTGTAGTGCAATAGAAGGAGAAATCATCATGAAAAATACTTATTTCAAATCAGTAAAAGTAGCTTTGTCCTGTGCCCTTGTGGCATCTATGTGTCTGGCATTTCCGACGATGACGAAGGCGGCATCTGTAAGAAATGTGCCGGTCAAAAAGGAAATATCGGCGGATGTTACCGGCGATGGTAAGATGGATAAGATACTCGTAAAAACAATCATAGGAAAAGATGATTGTGTAAGTCGAGTGAAAATCACAGTAAATAATAAGCTGGCATATTCTAAGAGTTATGCAAATCAGGGCATCAACTCTGTGAATGCGAAGTATGCCAGAATGACAAATAAAAATGAATTCGTCCAGCTGATGGCAATCGGTGATAATGACTGTATCAATGACAACAAAATTTACAGATATGATAATAAATCCAAAAAGTTTGTATGTGTAAGTAAATTAGATGATACAGCATGCGAGATCGTATCTGCAAAGAAAAACAGCCTGACGCTCAAACATGCAGATCAGCCGGCTGAAACAGGTTGGCTCAATTGGACGATGGATTATCGAGTAAGCAACAACAAGCTTGTATTAGCAGATGCAACAACATCTACTGTAAAAAGTATAATCGGCAATGACCGCAACGATTACTACAGTAAATTATTTAAGAAAAACACTTTTGTAACTGCAAAAAAAGTAAACCTCTATAACGGTAGTAAAGTCGCATGTAAAGTTCCGGCAGGAAAGAAAGTAGTTTTGAAAAAGCTTACATTCTCTAACGGAAAAATTTATCTTGAGTTCCGGTATGGAAAGAAGGCTGGCTGGATGAGTGTAAATAATGAAAATTATAATTACAGATCACCTTATTTCAAATCCGTTTCCAATCGATTAGTTGGATAGAGCCGGTGACAGAGTAATTGAAAAAGAGTATAATGAGTCCTCTAAAATTGCAATTGGGAAATGAAAAATGATCAATTTCCAGCTAACATTTGGGTTCCACTCTGTTGTTACCCCTTATTCGGGGATGTAAATCAGAAAAAGGTGGGAAAAGAAACAATCTCTCCCAACTGTTGCTGATCTATGACAGAATAATGCTCGAATCTTATTATATCTGATGTCTATTAACAGTTTACTAAAAAAGAGCATGTGGAGAAAATCCATATGCTCTTTTCTGTACTAAATTTCAGAAAAATACAAAATTTTCAAAAAATAATTATCTACCTCCTACCCGATTTTAGAAATTAAGAAAGTTCTGCCACATTCTTGTAGCCCAGACGGAATTAATCATCAATGCCGTATTTGTTTTCCAGCGCTTCTTCTGCTAATTCCAGTTCATCTTCCAGTTTTTCAATCGCGCGTTCTCTCGCTTTGTATGTCTCGAAGCTAATCTCTTTCATCTGGTAAGCATGCTCAAATTCATCATCAAGTTTATCCAGTTCATCATCGACTGCGTCTATCTGTTTTTTCAAAGTGTAGAAATGTTTGTGATTCTCAGATGCATTTGAAGATGTTTTTGCGTTGTTTACTTTCTTTGTTATTTTACGGATATCGTTTTCATAAGAAGAGAAATCATAATCCTTTTCGTTCACATTCTCTACTGTGTTTTCTGTGTTACTGATGTTATCATCATCGTCATCTGTATTTGATGTTACAACTTCCTGTGTCTTAATTTCCATATCTTCTGCAGCTTCATTATTGGATGAGGTGCATCCTGTAAAAGCAAATATTAATGTGAGGGATAATAAAACTACTAATAATTTTTTCATAACATATTCTCCTTTCGGCTCTTGGGTGTTTTGTTTTTGCTGTTATATGTATCATATAGGGGGAAGATTAAAAAAAGATTAAAACAAATAGTAATTTCAGAAAATGAAAAAAAGGGCTCTAGCACCAGAAAACGATTGGTATTATAATAATTACATTATGAGATTACTGATTGTAGAAGACGAAAATGATTTAAGAAACATTGTCAAAAAAAGGCTTGTCAAGGAACATTACAGTGTAGATGCCTGTGGGGATGGTCTGGAAGCGATGGATTATATCGATATGACTTCCTACGATGGTATTATTCTTGATATCATGTTGCCGGGAAAGGACGGATATGAAATCTTAAGAGAATTAAGGCGGCGAGAAGATGATACACCGGTTCTGTTACTGACAGCAAAAGACAGCATTGAAGATCGCGTCAAAGGACTGGATCTTGGTGCCGATGATTACCTGATCAAACCATTTGCATTTGAAGAACTGCTTGCAAGAATCCGTGTCATGATGCGTAGAAAGCCACAATTTACATCCAATCAACTAAAAATAGCAGATCTTATTCTGGATCGTGACACAAGAAAGGTTACAAGAGCCGGGAACGAGATTGATCTTTCTGCAAAAGAATTTATGGTTTTGGAATGTCTTATGCGCAACAAAAATATCGTAATGACAAGACAGCAGATTGAGCAGAATGCGTGGGACTTTGATTTTGAAGGTGGTTCCAATGTGATCGACGTATACATTCGCTATTTGCGAAAAAAAATCGATGCACAATATGAACAAAAACTCATCCACACTGTTCGCGGTGTCGGATATGTAATGAGGGAAAACGAATGAAACAGCTGACGATCAAGAAAAAAATTACGCTATGGTACACCGGAATCATTGCCGTAGTTCTTGGGACTATTTTAGTTTTCGTCCTTCTTTTTGTGGATAGGGTTGGAATTTCTGCGACAGAAGAAGAAATCAGTGCCGCAGTGACCGGTTTCTCTTCAAATATTAATTTTCAGGATGATTCCTTTTATCTTGACGGCGATACCGAATTTTACGATGACGGTATTATGTTTTGTATTTATGACAAAAACGGACGATTACTTTATGGAACGATTCCAACCCAATTTCCAGAAGAAATTATCCTCAAGTCGAATACACCGCGAATGATAACCGGATCAAATCGAAAATGGATGATATATGACAGCATTTACACTTACGGTGATGATGACGAAATATGGGTACGAGGAATTACCTCTGTACATTCTATAGAACTTTTCATGCAGACATCCGAGAAAATGCTGTTGATTGTATTTCCATTACTTATTATTCTGATCGGGGTCATCGGATATTTTATGATCAAACGGGCATTGAGACAGGTGGATCTTATCTGCGATGAAGTTGAAAACATCGGCAATGGAAAAGATCTTTCCAAACGATTGTCTCTGCCAAAAGCAAAAGATGAATTATACGAATTGTCGGAGAAATTTAACGGAATGTTCGAGCGATTGGAACTTTCATTTGAGAAGGAGCGTCAATTCACATCAGACGTATCCCATGAACTGCGGACTCCCGTTGCTGTTATCATTTCCCAGTGTGAGTACTTATTGGAAAATGAAAACTTATCTGCGGAAGATAAGGAAGAGATTGCAGTCATCTTAAAGCAGGCAAAACGAATGTCAAAGCTGACAAACGAAATGTTAATGATCGCCAGAAACGAACAGGGCGAGCAGCATCTGATGGAAAAACTGGATTTTGGATTATTAAGCGAATTCGTAATAGAAGAACTGCAGACAAAAGCACAGGAAAAAAATATTGAGATCACCCTGCAAAAGCAGGATGACTTATTTATGAACGGCGACCAGACATTGATTTTGCGTATGATGATAAATTTAATAACAAACGCCATCAATTACGGAAAAATAAATGGACATATCCATGTTATCCTGAAGGTCGAAAATGACCAGATTGTCGGTGAAGTGAAAGATGATGGTATTGGAATAAGTGAGGAACACCTGGACAGAATCTGGGAGCGTTTCTATCGTATAGACAAAAGCCGTTCCAGAGAAAATGGCGGTACCGGACTCGGCCTTTCTATGGTGCGTTGGATTGTAAATCTCCACAATGGAACCATTCATGTTGAAAGTATCGAAGGTATCGGAACGAGTTTTATTTTCCGATTTCCGAAAATATAAGGAGCTATCGCTGTATAGTCATCATGAAGTCATGTTCTTCTATATCCGTAAATTTTATGTCTTTTAAAGTGTGGAGTAATTGTTCTGTGGTATAAGTCCCTTTCAAGGAGCGGTCTTGCTCTTATTTGTACCCCTCTATATAACGAAACGCTCAGAGGCTGTTTTACAGTGGGGGAAAAGAAAAAATAAAAATTTTTTTTACATTAACGTGAAAAATATAGACGTGAAAAAATAGAATGCTATAATTAGAAGAATTGAGACAAAGCAGATGAAAATCTGTGACACAAAGCTAAAGGGCTTGTAAAACGAAAATATTGAAATGTGTTTTAATCGAAAGAATAAGGAAGTTGACGTATGCAAAAAACAAAATGTTATCTGGCCGCATTGGTGTCAGGTGTACTTTTAGTAATTGGTATTTTGGCTGGATGTGGACAATCTAAAAAAGACGATCACCTTACCGTGTATCTGTGGGAAAATCGTTTAATGAAAAATATTGCTCCTTATATCCATGAGCAGTTCCCGGATCAGGATATTGAATTTATTATTGGAAATAATGACACTGATTTATATAGCTATTTTAAAGAGCATGGTGAGTTGCCGGACATCATGACAGTACGTCGATTCTCTGGAACGGATGCGCAGGATTTACAGCCATATCTTATGGATTTTGCTTCTTATGATGTGGTTTCTAAGTACTATTCCTATGCAGTGGAATATTATAAGGATACAGATAATGAAATTCAGTGGTTGCCAATCTGTGCACTTCCGCAGACGATTATTGCCAACAAGACACTGTTTGATCAGTATGGAATCAAAGTTCCGGAAAATTATGAAGAATACGTACAGGTTTGCCAGCAATTTTATGATAAGGGTATAAAACCTTACTCGATGAACCTTGCAGAAGACTGGGCAAATCAAGAAATAATTCAGGCGGCAGCGATTGGTGAATTTACAAGTTTGGCTGGTGTTGACTGGCGAAACAAAGCCGAAACTTCAGCTGGTGAAATAAAATTTGACGACGTACTATGGAAAAGAATTTTTTCGGAAACAAGTCAGTTCCTTAAAGATTCGCATTTTAGTAAAGAGGATATCAATGTTAATGTTAATACAGGAACTCAGATGTTTGTTGAAGGAAAATCAGCAATGTTTCATGGACAGCCTAGAGATATGCAAAAATTCCAAGAACAGATGGATGCGGAACTAATACGTATTCCTTATTTTTCACAGACTTCAGATAGTTCTTTTGTGTATATGTTCCCATCCTTAAATATTGCATTCAATAAAGAATTGGAAAAAAACCAGGAAAAACTGGATACAGCATTAGATGTGCTGGATTGTATGATTTCGGAACAGGGACAAAAACTGATTGCAGATGGAAGTGGTGTGATTTCGTTTAACACAGATGTTCCATCAATGATGCAGAATGTACCAGGCTTGGAAGAAGAAATTAAAGATACTTCTATTTATATCCGATATTCCGCTCAAAAATCATTCGATGCCAGTCTTGAAGCTGTTCACGGATTATTATCAGGAAAAATGGATGAAATGCAGGCTTATAATGCTTTTCGTAGTGCAATGAATAGTAAAGATTCAAAAGAAAAAAGTACAGTGAATTTTGAAAACGAGTATTCCATTTCATTGAATGATAAGAGCGGTCGAGATGCAGCATCATCTATTTTAACTACAATCAGAGAAGAAAATGATGCACAGTTGGCTCTGACACCATATTATTATTATACTTCTTCTATTTACAAAGGAGAATGCACCAGAAGCCGGGTCGGTCTGATGACAGCGAAGAATTCAGATACCCCATTATATCTTGTAAAGCTCAACGGTGAGCAGGTTTATGAACTCGTTAAAAAATATCTTACAGAGGCTGATGAAAATTTTTATGTAACCACAAAATACGAATTGCCGATTGCATCTGGTATGAAAATAATTGTCAAAAACGAAGAAAACGGATTCTCATTAAAGGATATAACAATAAATGATAAAAAAATAGACACAGAAAAAGAATATTCCATTCTTCTTACGGATACGACAAAATCTATTTTAAAAAAATTTAATCCAAAATGCGCTATTGAGCAAATAGGGGATACAACATTATCTAGTGCATGGATTGCGGCCATGTCAAATGGGCAGCAACCGTCAGCACCAGAAGACTATATAGAGGTTGAAAAATAAAGTGCAAATAGAACAAGAGATAATTAAGAGAAAAAAAATAATAATGCCATTGTTTGTCATAATTTTCATCCTTTCAAGTTTTGTTTTTGTAAAGTTTCTGTTGAATAGGATGAATACATATATTGAGGTAAATGGAGAAATCAGTATGGAAGCTGTTGTCGAACAGATTCAACAAACCTATGATATGCAAGTGAGTGGATACTATAGACAGTTACATTTAGTTGAGAGCTATCTGCATAAAGAGAAGAAAATATCCCTTGAAACGGATAATAACCGAAACTTTTTTAAGGCATGGGAAAAAGAATCTGAGAGTACACTTTTATTTCTACAGGAAAATGGAAAAGCTATAACCTCAGATGGAACAAAACTGAAAGTTGATATGCCTAGTAAGCTTTTGCTGGATTTGAGAAACGGATTTAATATTGGAAAATTGGTCGCTTTTGAATTTGAACAAGTGAAAAAAGACGGTTATTTGGTAGCAATTCCATGTCAGAAATATACGATTAATGGGGAAACTTATACAGCGATTGGAACAGTGTATGATCATTCGAAATTAGACTCTATGTTAGATCTTGGAGGATATGATGGAAGTGCATATCTCTTCATGTTGGATGATGATGGAAATATTACTTATACGAACCAGAAGGATGACATTTTTTTCCGAAATTATTCATTACTGAAACATTTGAAAAGTGATTATGCTATAACAGCAAAAGAGTTTGATTCTCTGAATAAAAAGATTGCGGGGAGAAAAAAGGGAGTAGAACTTTTGGGGAAAGATGAGCCTTATTATTTGGGATATTGTCCGATAGAAAGCAACAATACGATGTTGATTTGTATTGTAAAAAAAGCGACAGTAGATAATGTGTTGAAAGAATACCAGAAAATGATTGGGTTTACTACAATGCTCATGACAGGATTTATAATCTTGCTTTTTGCTGGATTATTCTACAGTATTTCCAGATTCAGTATTGCAAATCAAAAAGTTAAATTTGAAAAAAGAAACAATGAGCTTCAGGCAATGGCTATAAGCGAAATGGAAGAAGCTAATAAAAATCTGAAAAAGGCTAAGAACATTGCTACTGAGGCTCTACAGACCGCTGAAAATGCAAATAAGGCAAAAACAGATTTTTTATCCAATATGTCGCATGATATTCGCACACCTATGAACGCAATCATTGGTATTATATCATTAATCAGACATAATGCCGGAGACAAAGAAAAAGTTATAGAGTATGCAGATAAAATAGCTATTTCTTCTCAGCATCTATTAGGAATTATTAATGATGTTTTGGATATGAGCAAGATTGAAGCTGGAAAAACAGTTTTCAAATATTCTGATTTTTCTATTCTGGATTCTATAGAAGAACTCAATACAATATTTCATTCACAGGCAAACGAAAAAAATCAGAGTTTTATAATCACAAAAGAAAACCTTAAACATGAGTGGGTAAATGGCGACAAGGTTCATCTGATGCAGATTTTCAGTAATCTGTTGTCTAATGCAATAAAGTACACACAGGAAGGTGGAGTAATCCAGTTTATCGCAGAAGAAAGTGAGACAAACTCTTCTACATATGGAAAATATCATTTTATAGTCAGTGACAATGGTATGGGAATGTCTGCTGATTTTAAAGAAACTATCTTTGACGCGTTTACTCGTGCAGAAAGTTCTGTAACAAACAAAATACAGGGAACTGGTCTGGGAATGGCAATCACTAAAAATCTGGTTGAATCGATGGGGGGAACGATTGAGGTTGAAAGCGAACCGAATCGCGGAAGTAGTTTTGAAGTAATCTTAAATCTAAAAATTGTGGAGAACAGAGTAGTTTCTTCGACAGAACAGATAGAAATGCATGAGACAGATAGTGATATTCTGGATGGAATGCGCTTCCTTTGTGCAGAGGATAATGAGTTGAATGCAGAAATCCTAATGGAATTATTAAAGCTTGAAGGTGCAGAGTGTACTATTTGTGAAAATGGCAAAAGGATTTTGGAAGCATTTGAACAGTCCGTGCCCGGTGAGTATGATATGATCTTGATGGATGTACAAATGCCTGTTATGAATGGTTATGAGGCAACGGAGGCAATCCGTAGAAGTTCACATGAACAGGCAAAGACGATCCCGATTATTGCCATGACTGCCAATGCATTTTCAGAGGATATGCAGCACACTCTCGCTGCTGGAATGAATGCTCATATTTCAAAACCAGTTGATATGAAGTTGCTGAAGAAAACCATAAGAAATATAAAACTTGGAGGGGACGAAGCCCAATTTATTGATCAATAATCACTAAAGAGAAATAAGAAGGACAAGAAACAAAAAATACTCATTGTAGATGATTCAAAATTTAACACTTTTGGATGTGGCATTCATGACATTGACGCTGCCGTCCTCGTTGTAAGTTGCAACCATCAGAACCGGCATGGAATTTGAAGATAAGGGCTGTCTGGTTGCTATGCTTAACTGGTGGCTGATGGCATGGGATATGAACCCAGCGTGGAAAGGCGGCCATGGCGGTGGTGAGGAAACAGCTGCAAAATATTATTATTTCTTCTTGGGGAAATTGTCATGAACATATGTCATGAAAAAATGATGGCGGAATAATATGTCGCTGTGATATAATAAAGTAAGCAATTTGACATGTATATTCAGACTTTTTTGGAAGAGAATGAAACGTGGATAAATTTTAAAAATAAAACAGAAAACTTAAAGCCTTTTCAGTCTTTTTTTAGAGAGAGGGAAGCGTATGAATGATTTCAAAAAACTTACAGAGCAACTTTTGAAAATATATATTAATGCCGAATCAATAAATGATTTTGGTATAGAGAATTATTTTGATGAAAATATTAGTCTGATTGGAACCGGGAAACATGAGTTGTTTACGAATCTACATGAGTTTTTAGAATCATTTAAAGTTGGTATAAAACGAAGAGGTAAAATCAGAATCGAAGTACAAAATTTACATCAGGAAGAAGAACGGCTTGATGATGACCATGTTCTTGTACATGGAACAGGAGATTTTATTGGTCTGTTTAAAGATGGTTCGATCTGTTTTAAAATGGAGACAAGATTTACGATTATCTATAAGTGGACGAATGGAAAATGGCTGGTTCAACATCTGCATCAGTCAACACCGGATTTGGAGCAGATGGACGGCGAAGAGTTCCCTCTTACATTGGGAGAGCAGGTGAAAAAAAACCGGCAGGCCTTTCATGCATTAGGCACTGCCTATTATCAAATCTCAAGGCTGAACTTAAAAACGAAAAAGATCGAACTTGTCAAAAGATCCCGAAAAACAGATTTGGATATAAAAGATAATATCGCAGATTGGAAGCCTCAGTTCAAGATTATAGAAGATATTATAGCAGAGCCATTTGTGCAGAAGTATATAGATTTTTTTGATATACAAACCATGGCGGCACGTCTTCATAATAAAGAATCTATGTCTTCTGAATTCAAAAAGAAGAATGGATCATGGTTTCTTTCCATGGTTGTTCCGCAGAGTTATGATAAAAATGGAAATGTTACATCCGTGCTGATTGCGAATCGAGATGTGACAGATGAAAAAATGCGGGAATTAAAGCAAGAGGAAGAATTGCGGGAAGCTAAATTAAAAGCAGAACGTGCAAATAAAGCAAAATCATCATTTCTGTATAATATGTCTCATGACATCAGGACTCCTATGAATGCGATCATTGGCTATGCAGATCTCGCATCCAGACATTTGAAAGAAACAGATAAACTTGGCAGATATCTTGAAGAAATCCAAATATGCGGAAAAGAACTTTTGTCGATGCTAGGTAATGTTTTGGACATTGCAAGAATTGAAAATAACAAGGTCGAAATGGAATACACTGTTTCGAATGTCCATGAATGCTTTGAAAATTGTGTCATTATGTTCCAACAACAGGCAGAAAGTAAAAACCAGACAATCTCTCTGGCAGAACAAATCATGTATCCGTATGTATATATGGATGCACCGCACCTGTCAGAAGTCTGTCTTAATATTATAAGCAATGCAATAAAGTATACAAATACAGGAGGTACGATATCCTGTAATGTTATACAGAAATCTTGCGAAAGAGAAGATTGGTGCAATATGATCGTTACTATTACCGATAATGGAATTGGTATGTCTGAGGAATTTCAAAAGCGTATTTTTGAAATTTTTGAAAGAGAACGTAACACTACATCCAGTCATATTGAGGGCAGCGGCATCGGAATGTGCATTACGAAAAAGCTTGTTGAACTCATGGATGGAACTATAGAAGTGAAAAGCAAGCAAGGTAAAGGTTCCACATTTACAGTAACTATTCCATGTAGGAAAGCATCAAAAGAAGACTCTATAGTGAAGAAAAATAGTAATCTGAGCAATAAGAATTGCTTGAATGGTGTTCGAATCTTATTAGTCGAAGATAATAAGATCAACACGGAGATTGCAACAGAACTATTGAAGGAAGAAGGCTGTATTGTTGAGACCGCAAATGATGGTGTTGCATGCGTTGACATGATTGAAAAAGCGGATGCCGGTTATTACAAGATGATCCTTATGGATATTCAGATGCCGGTTATGAACGGATATGATGCCACATTAGCAATCCGAAAGATGAAGGATACGAAAAAAGCCAGGATTCCGATTATTGCGATGACTGCCAATGCCTTTGCAGAAGATACACAAAAGGTTCTTTCTGTTGGAATGAATGCTCATGTTGCAAAGCCTGTTGATATGAACATTCTTGTGCCAACAATGATGAAATATTTATAATAAACAGAATTAATGAAAAATGTACAATATAATACAAATAAAAGATTCGTCGGCAAATCAGTCGAAAGGCTGAGACGCAAAGCTATAGGGTCTGTAAAATGACAGCCAGTTGCAACGTTTAAGATGCACTGCCTGAAAAGGCAGTGCATTTTTCCTTTAGAGTTATGCCGTGAAATAACTTGTTAATTATGTCGACCCCCCTTCGTTTTGTTTAAGGCAGGATTTCAAGCCAGTACCCGTCCGGATCTTCAATGAAATAGATGCCCATTTCCGGGTTTTCAAAGCAAATGCAGCCCATTTCTTCATGCTTCTTGTGAGCTGCTTTATAATCATCTGCTTTAAATGCCAGATGAAATTCACATTCGCCAAGATCATATGCCTGCGGGTGTTCCTTAAGCCAGGTCAGTTCCAGTTCGAAATCACTGGAATCATTGCTTAAATATGCAATGATAAAATCGTCTGTAGTTTTTCTTCTTACTTCATGTAAGTCAAGTGCATCATTGTAAAATTTGATGGATTTGTCCAGGTCGGACACATTGTAGTTTTCGTGAATCATCTTAAAGCTCATAGTTCTTCTCCTTTTGCTAATTCTGTATTTCTGATTCGTGATGGGTATTGTGGATATTCGGTAATGAATCTGGTGATTATATCCGGCTTATTCCAATAATGCATTGGAAAAACATTTTTGCAGTCTATATTATCCAGAAAATAAATCATTCCGTCTGCATAGTGGCTTTCCTGCCTTGGATCAAGAGGGACGAAAGCAACATCAAAATGATCGCCCTTGATCTTGTTAATCTCAGCACGATACATAGAGGTCATCTGGCGGTTGTCTTCATCAGACTCGCCCTCCCAATACCAGTCATTCAGGTCACCGGCATGGTAGATCGTGCCATCGTCTGTTTTGACGATAAATGCGACACCACTGTCGTTAGAAAGCAGTGTATGGATGCGCGTACCGTTGTCAAGAATATATTCCTGATCATGATGAGCAGTTGTGATCTTCACTCCTGCCGGGTACTTCTTTTTGCTGATATCTTTCGCTAAAACTGCCTGATAAGTCATTTCCATATCATTCAGAATCTTAAAAATCTTTGGATTGAAATGATCCGGATGAAAATGACTGCAAAAGACGATAACCTCTTTACTCTTATCAAGTTTTGGAAGCTCCCCTTTATAGTAGTCAAAAATGTAGTAGCAGTCCGCAGTTTCAACCAAAAATCCACTGTGGTTAATGTAAGTTATTTGCATAATATCACCTGTTATTATACTTTTTCATATTCTGTAAACTCCAGGTCGGAGCAGTAGAATATGTATATTATAAGTTACAATTTATTATACCTTTTCACAGTATATAATGCCAGAGGCAAAAACTGAAAACACGATGTGCTTGCCAGGAAGTGTTTTTTAGTTCGCAGATGTTATTAAAAAGTTCATTATGAATATAAGCATTGCCTGTGGAATAAAGAAGCATAATATCAGGCTGATGTTCAATGGTCATTCTTACAATAATGCAAATGCATGTTGTAAATGGAACAGAAAAGTATATTATTAACGAAAATTTTATAAATATGCATAAAAAATACTCGGAAAAATCAATAAAGTTGTTGAAATATAATCTTGAAATTCAAAACAAAAAAGTGTAAAACATTATGTATAAAAAATAAATTGATAAAAACATATATATAAGAAATGCGATGAAAGGGATACGTCACAAAACATCCGGAATTCAGAGAGTCGTTGGTTGGTGTGAAACGACAGAAAGACTTTTGAGATATCACCCAGGAGCATCCCGCTGAACAGACGGAATCAGGAAGAGCATAAAAAGTAGGCAGGGACGTAATCTTCACGTTACAGAAGAAACTGTTTAAAGAAAATTTTATTCAGAAGTTGAACAGACAGATTATAATAAAGAATCTGCATAAAATATTTTGGGTAGACAGTAACAAGTGATTGTAATTAGCAATAATTACAATAATACAAAGTGGTACCACGGAAAGTTCCGCCTTTGTTGTCCGGAAGGACAGCAAAGGCGTTTTTTTATATAGATTACTAATAAATAATAAAAAGAAAAGAGGAATTACTTTATGAGTGGAATATTGATGATGGTAATTGCCATTGTTGTACTCGGAGGAGCATATCTTCTGTATGGCCGTTATCTTCAAAACAAATGGGGCATTGATCCGAATGCCAAAACTCCGGCATATGAGATGGAAGACGGAGTTGATTATGTACCTGCTGACACAAACGTAGTATTTGGACATCAGTTTGCATCAATCGCAGGTGCAGGTCCGATCAACGGACCAATCCAGGCAGCTATTTTCGGATGGCTTCCGGTTCTGCTTTGGATCCTGGTCGGTGGTGTATTCTTCGGCGCTGTTCAGGATTTTGCATCTATGTATGCATCTGTTAAGAACAAAGGACGTACAATCGGTTACATTATTGAAGAGTATATTGGAAAATTAGGAAAGAAATTATTCCTGTTATTCTGCTGGCTGTTCTGTATTCTGGTCGTAGCAGCATTTGCAGATGTTGTAGCCGGAACATTTAACGGATTCAATGCAGATGAAGCCGGAAAGATTACAAAAGTAGTTGCAAACGGAGCTGTAGCAACAACTTCTATGTTATTTATCATTGAAGCTGTCGGACTTGGAATGTTCCTGAAATATACAAAATTCAACAAATGGGTAAACACAGCAGTAGCAATTGTATTATTAGTATTAGCAGTAGCACTTGGACTTCATTTCCCGGTATACTTAAGCCTTGGAGTATGGCATGTCATCATTTTTGCATATATCCTGGTTGCCAGTGTGGCGCCGGTATGGGCATTGCTTCAGCCGCGAGATTATCTGAACAGTTATCTGTTGATCTTCATGATCGTTGGAGCAGTTATTGGTGTATTTGTATCAAATCCATCCTGCAACCTGAAAGCATTTACAAGCTTTAATGTTGACGGACAGTATATGTTCCCAATCTTATTCGTAACAATCGCATGTGGTGCAGTTTCCGGATTCCATTCACTGGTATCTTCCGGTACTGCTTCTAAACAGATCAAGAATGAGAAAAACATGCTTCCTGTATCTTTCGGAGCAATGTTAATGGAGAGTATGCTTGCAGTTATAGCACTGATCGCAGTTGCTTCTTTTGCAAAAGGTGAAGCAGCAGCACAGGGATTGACAACACAGCCACAGATTTTTGCGGGAGCAATCGCAAACTTCCTGTCAGTGGTTGGTTTACCACATAGCCTTGTATTTACACTTATCAACCTTGCAGTATCTGCATTTGCACTGACATCACTTGACTCTGTAGCCAGAGTAGGACGTCTTTCTTTCCAGGAATTCTTCCTTGATGACGATGTAGATCAGGACAACATGAGTCCGTTCTTAAAAGTAGTAACAAATAAATATTTTGCAACCATCATTACTTTAGTACTTGCTTATCTACTTACAAAAGTCGGATATGCAGAGATCTGGCCACTGTTTGGTTCAGCAAACCAGTTATTATCTGTACTTGCACTGGTAGCCTGCGCTGTATTCTTAAAGAAAACAAAACGTCAGGGATTCATGCTCTGGGGACCAATGGTATTCATGATGGCAGTTACATTTACAGCACTTAGCATGACAATCGTTAAATTAAGCAAAGCATTCATGACAACCGGACTGGATGTTGGAAATACTTTACAGCTTATCTTTGCGGTATTACTGCTGATTCTTGGTGTGCTTGTAGCTATTCAGGGAGTGAAGAAATTGCTTGAAAAAACGGACGATAAGAAAGCGACAGCTTAGAGTTTGAGCATAGAGATTGAATGAAATTAAGGAAAGTATGTACTTTCCGGTAAAAAAATAAAAAATAAAAAGGCGAGGCATGACTCTTAAGAATCGTGCCTTGCCTTTTCTCTTATTTCTTCATTTTTTCGCTTGCTATGGAAACGAAAAGTTCTTTATTCTCTGATTTACCCGAAATTCTTCTTCCATAATTCGTCTAATTTATCCAGAGCATCGGATAATTGTGTCTGTTGTTCACTGTTCAAACCATTGATTACCATATCTTCTTCCAGTCCCCAACTGTCGAGATCATCTGCAATCTGTCCGGCGCGTGCACCGCAGCGGATCAGCTTCCGGACAAGAGTTTCTTTCGTTGCTGTCTCAGCAATTCCGTGAAGAGCGCGTCCCTTTGCACAGCTTAATGCATTGATCGGACAGGCGTTCTCACAGCCTGTGCAATGTTCTTCTGTAGTTGCCATTCTATTTCCCTCGTTTCTTAAAAATCATGTTTATATTTTAACGTATAATATAAAACTTGTAAATTATATATCCACAGCATCTCTGCGTTACAAATCTTTGTATTGCAGTGTTATAAGTTAAGAAATTTTCAATGATGATTGAACGTATAAGTGAAAGGATTTTCCTTTTTCTGCCTTTATATAAGTATCAGATTTGGTACGAAAAGGAGGTAGTTTATGAGAAAACGAGCGTGGAAGAGGATTATAAGCACGTTGCTGATCGTGTGTATGCTGGCGGGCGTAGCGCCGGTGACGCAGATGCAGCAGGTGGAAGCATTTGACATCTTAGGAATTGTTGAGAGAATGGGCTGCGTTGTCCGCGGCGGAATGAATGCATATGAGACAGCAAAAAAAGAAAACTGGGATGCAGGAGAAGCATTTTTCGGTACTTTTAAAAATATCGGAAAAGAGATATTAGGACTTAACAATAATGAATCGCCGGGAAGTACGGTTATTGTAAATCAAGTGGATTTAAGCGAGGTACAATCCGAACTTGCCAGTATCCAGAGCTCTCTTGATAAGCAGAGCATTTCCCTGAATAAGCTGGAAAGCGATATGCAGAAGAATACGGAGGAAATCAAAGGTCAGATTGAAGCTCTTGGTAAAAAGATTGAACAGACAGATCAGAAACGAAGTTATGAGGACTATCTGAATAACTATTTTAATTTTTATAATAAGTTTCTGGAAGCAACCGCACGCTGTGAAACTACGCTGAAATCAGCTTATACGGAAGACCCATCACAGGGAGAAAAGAAAGATGAAATTATAAAAAATGCGTATGACAGAGTGTATGAACTGAAAGGTATCGAATATACCGGTGATTATTATTCGTTGATGAATAACATGGGAAAATATATCCAGGGAAAATATGAGAAGACGAATCCGGGATCAGTCATTGATATCTTATGTGCATATTATAAGCTGGCAGGCTACAGCGACAGCCAGATTGCGGATGCGATCAAACAGTTTGTAGCGCAGACGTATTACAGCTATTGCCTGGCAAATTATTATTATATGGCACTGATCTTATATCAGAATACTTATATCAGACAAAATAATCTGGGCAGCTATCAGGTAGGGCAGGATATCCTGTTGTCAAAGTCCGAGATCAAGAATAATTTAAAGACGGTACTGGAAACGAATGTAACAACGACAGCCCAGATGTTCTATGATCTGAATAAACATTTCTGTTCGGTGGAAAATCAGAAAGTGTTATATCAGGGAGATGGTGGTACAACGAACCGTACGTTGAAGGACAGCCAGATGGATGTGGAACCGGGCTCTTCCGCTTCTCTGCCGGAGTCAGAACAGATCCTGGATGCATATTTTGGAAGCAAGTACAGCAAGATATTTGGAAATGTATGTAAATACAGTTATGAATTAGAGGATGCACAATATAAGGATTTTGTTAAAGTAGAAGGCAATACGATTACATTTGATAAGAATCTGGAAAAAGGTAAAGAGCTTAAAGTGGATATGTACTGTACTGTTTCAGATCAGAAGATCAAACTGCACACGTATACATTTACAGTAAAAGAAGGCGGTCCATCAGGTGGTTATGGAACAGAAGAGTATCCGTTTGCAATCAAAACAACAGAGGACTTTAATGCATTTGCCAAAGATTATAGTTTTAATATGAGTGAGTCACATGTGGCATTATTGGCAGATCTGGACTTTTCAAACAAAAAATTCGAGTATGTAAGCGCAGATTTTAAAGGCATCTTTTATGGAAACGGACACAGCATTTCAAATATAAATCTCAAAGAGGCCAGAACGAATTCAACAGGAGTGTTTGACACAATATCCGGTGGTCTGGTGATGGATCTGATAATAAAGAATTGTACGGTTGTTCAAAACTCCAATTATTCAAATAGTAGTACCGGAACATTGGCTGGTACTGTAAAAAACAATGGAAGAATTTTCAGATGTGAAGTTATAGAAGGTAATGTAACGGCATCAAAAGACAGCGGTCATATTTATGTGGGTGGTGTTGCAGGAGAACTGGATGGCGGTATATTGGAAGGTTGTATTGTACGTGATTCGCAAGTGTCAAGCGGAATAGCCGGAGCAAATGATCGTATTGGCTGTCTTGCCGGAAACGTAAAAAATAAAAGCTGTATTACCTATTCAGGAAGAGAAAAGAGTGGCCTGAGGGCTATATGTACAAATGCATATAGTACTGCAGGGGGGCTTGTCGGCTCAGCAAGTGATTCAACTATAAATACTTGCTGGGGATTTCAGGTAACAGATTCAGATAAATATGATTCTGTTATGAAATTTTATGGGTATTATGGAACTTTTGTAGGAAATGCTTACAATTTGAAATCATCCGGCTGCATTCAGTATAATGGTAGTAATGCAAGTGGGTTAAATACGGTTATTGTTGGACATGTGGATAGAGGTTCCGGTATGTCTGTTTATAAAACAGATGATTTTACCTGTGATAAAGTAGGAATTGTACCAAATCCACAGTATCTGACGAATGATACAAGTGTTAAAGGTAATCCGGTACGTCTGGCTCCTGTAACAATGACGCTGCGTACGGATTCTGTAAAGAAGTCGTATTATCATGGAGAAAAACTCGAACTAAACGGCTTGGAAGTAATTACAGAAGCAGGAAAATTGTTTAGTACAGATAATATGCCTTATGAAGTAGAAACAGATTATAATCCAAATAAGTCTGGCAGCTACAATGTAAAGATTTCTGTAGGAAAGATAAGCAGCAGCTTCCAGGTTACCGTAGCAAAAAAGCCACACCATTTTCAGCAGTCTGTGAAAGCTGCAACCTGTACAGAGAATGGAGTTACCTCTTATAAATGTACAGACGCAGGCTGTAACGAAACGCTGAAGGAACAGACCAAACCGGCACTTGGACACGATATGACAAAACACGAAGGAACTCCGGCAACTTGCCAGAAAGATGGCGAAAAGACCTACTGGAAATGTAATCGCTGCAAAAAGCTCTTCCTTGATAAAGAAGGAAAAGAGAATGTCACACAGGAACAGCTCGTAATACCGAAGAGTGATGAACATGCATGGAGTGACTGGGAGTTTATCGGTGAGGGTAAACATAAACGTCACTGTACTACGGAAAGATGTACGGCGGTAGAAGAAGATAACTGCACCACAGATGCACCGAAGGAAAAAGTAATTAAGGCAACGACTTCCAAAGACGGAAAAGTTGAAAAGCAGTGTTCGGTTTGTGGAAATGTATTTTCTTCTGAAGTCCTTCCAAAAGCATCTGGTATCAAGATCGCTGCAACATCTTATACCTACAACGGCAAAGTGAAAACACCATCCGTAACAGTAAAGAACAGCAAAGGCAAAGCACTTGCAAAAACAGATTATTCCATAGCTTATGCGAAGGGACGCAAGAATGTCGGAAGTTATACCGTTACGATCACACTGAAGAATAATTACAGCGGAACAGTGAAGAAGGCATTTAAGATCGTTCCGAAGACAACAAGCATTTCCAAACTGACAACAGGTAAGAAAAAGCTGACTGTGAAGTGGAAAAAACAGGCGACACAGACGACCGGATATCAGTTGCAGTACGGAACATCGTCTAAGTTCAAGGGTGCAAAGACCGCGACGATCACGAAGAATAAAACAGTGAGCAAAGCGATTTCCAAGTTAAAAGCAAAGAAGAAATATTACGTAAGAATCCGCACTTATAAGACTGTGAAAGTGAACGGAAAATCTGTGAAACTTTATTCTGCATGGAGCAAAGCAAAATCGGGACTTACAAAATAAAATGTGGAAAATCCTTTTATTTACCTGCGGGTAAGTGAAAGGATTTTTCTTTTACAAAAAAACGCTTGACTTAACGCTAGTTTGAGGCGCTAGAATAATTCTGGTAATTCAAAGAAAGGGAATTTTTTACAATGTATAATATAGAGTTGGCTTTAAGTAATGTTATGATTATGTTGTGGAAAATAATAAATGCAATGAATAAGAGGTGGAAATAAAATGAATAAAAAGGCAGTAATTGATAATGTACAAAAAGAACTCTTTGCCATGCAGGACACCGGGTATCGGGATTTCCATATGAAACTGATGCCTACGGTAGATCCGGAGCGTGTGATCGGAGTAAGGACTCCGGCACTTCGTGCATTTGCAAAAAAGTATGGAAAGACAGAAGAAGCAAAACAGTTCGTAGAAGTATTGCCACATCAGTATTATGAAGAGAATAATTTACATGGACTTCTACTGGAACAGGGGAAAAATTACGAAAAATGTGTAAAAGATCTGGATCGTTTTCTTCCTTATGTGGATAACTGGGCGACCTGTGATCTTCTGGCCGTGAAAATCGTAAAGAAACATCTGGATCTATTCATTAAAGAGGTTTACCGTTGGATGGAATCGGAGCATACTTATACGATCCGTTTTGGGATAAATATGCTGATGCGCTATTATCTGGAAGATGAATTTAAGCTGGAATATCCGGAAAAAGTTGCAGCTATCCGGTCGGAGGAATACTATGTCAACATGATGCGTGCCTGGTATTTTGCAACTGCGCTGGCGAAGCAGTATGAAGCAATTATTCCTTATCTGGAAGAGAAGCGGATGGATACGTGGACGCACAATAAGACAATCCAGAAAGCGATCGAGAGCTACCGGATAACGCCAGAACAGAAAGTGTATCTGCGGACGTTGCGTGTGAAAAAGTAAATATTTTAACCTATAAGTTTTTCTTCTTTTGGTATATGTTTTCAATGTTGGAAATTATCGGATTAAAGCGATAAAATCAGTTATAGTAGCTGCCGGGAAGGGGAATACCGGCGCGTAACAAGAGAAAAGAGAGGTTTAAAAGAAATGGAGACAAAGAAAAAGGGATTTCCTACGGCATTCTGGACATGTGCCGCAACCGAGATCTTTGAGCGTCTGTCTTACTATCTGGGACGTTCACTGATCCTGATTTTCGCAACAGCAACCGTAGCAACAGGAGGACTTGGACTGTCCGACACTGTTGCAGCAAATATGCAGTCGAACCTGACCGCATTTTCTTATCTGCTTCCGTTATTCGGAGGAATCGTCGTTGACCGTTATATCGGTGCAAAATATACGACACCGGTCGGTATGATGATTGCCGGAGTCGGATATTATATGGGTTCTGTGGCAACAACAGCAACTGGTGTTTACGCCATGATCTTCCTTGTAAGTTTAGGTCTTGCGTTATTTAAAAACGGACCGATCATCGGACGAGTTATCACTGAAAAAGAGCAGATGGACCCGGCGTTCGCTATGCGTTACACACTTGTAAATGTCGGTGCATTCATAGGTACTTTCCTTGTAGGTATTCTTTACAAAGATGTATTTGCAAAAGACGGAGTATTAGGATTTGCTCCTTGCTTTAAAATTGCAGCACTGATCATGTTCCTTGGAGCATGCTGGTATTTCTTCGTATGCTGGCGTTTCCTCGGAGATGTTGGAAAACGTCCGTTCAAGAAGACAAAGACACAGGAAGAGCTTGCAATTGATGCAGAAAAAACAGTAGAAGAGAAAAAAGAGACGAAAAAAGAGCCACTTACTACGATTGAGAAAAAACGTATCGGTGCGATCCTTATTGCATCTCTGTTCTCCATTATTTTCTGGATCTTCTGGTATCTTGGATACCTTCCGGTATATTATTACTGGGCAGATAACATGAACTGGGTAGTTGCAGGCTATGAAGTTCCATCTACATGGTTTGATGCAGCAAACTCAATGTTCTGTGTAATCTTAGGACCTGTGACAGCAGCACTCTGGAGAAAGCTGGCTGCAAGACCGCAGGGAGACATGAGTCTGTTCAGAAAGACAGGACTTGGAATTGCGATCATCGGACTTGGATACATCTTCTATGCAGTAATTGATATTGCAAGAGGCGGACACAAAGCAAGCGTATTATGGCTGATCGTATTCGCATTCCTTCTGACACTTGGAGAGATGTTCTTCTCACCACTGGGACATTCATTCATCAGTAAATATTCCCCAAGCCGTTACCTGGCGCTGATGATGTCTATGTGGGGATTTGCAACATTTATCGCAGCTAAGAGCTACGGTCCGGTATACGGAATCTTATTTGGTGGAAATATTCCATTCAAGACAGCATGTATCGGAATTGCCGTTGTATCTTTTGTGGCAGCAGCAATTATGATCGCGTTAGACAAACGATTATCCGCGTTAGTAGATTAATAATGAATTTTATGAGCTATATATTTCGTGCAGAATTATATAGCTCATGTAATATAACAGAAAAGAGGTATGTTTCATGGGAGTAAAAGAAAGACTTAGTTGTCTCAGAAAATTAATGGAAGAAAAAGGAATTGACTTTTATGTAATTCCAACTGCAGATTTTCATCAGAGTGAGTATGTAGGAGAATATTTCAAGGCACGTAAATATATGACTGGATTTTCCGGATCTGCAGGAACAGCTGTAATCTCAAAAGACTGGGCAGGAATGTGGACAGACGGAAGATATTTTATCCAGGCGGCAAAACAGATGGAAGGTACAACCGTAGAGCTTATGAAAATGCGTGAGCCGGGAGTTCCGACTATCGAAGAATATTTAGAAGAACACCTGCCGGAAAATGGTGTGATCGGATTTGATGGACGTGTTGTATCTATGGGAGAAGGTCTTGGATATGAGACAATTGCTCGAAAGAAAAACGGAGGAATTGTTTACGAATATGATCTGGTAGATAAGTTCTGGGAGGATCGTCCGAAACTTTCTGAAGAGCCTGCATTTATTCTTGAGGAGAAATATGCAGGAGAATCCGTAGCTGATAAATTAAAGAGAATCCGTGAAGTAATGAAAGAAGAAGGAGCAGATATACATATTCTTACAACACTGGACGATATCTGCTGGACTCTGAACATGCGTGGAAATGATATTGATTTCTTCCCAATGGTATTGTCTTATGCAGTCATTACAATGGATGAAATGTTATTATATATTGATGAGAGAAAATTATCTGATGAAATGAAAGTTATTTATGCAAAAGATGGTGTTACAATTCATCCGTATAATGCAATATATGAAGATATGAAACATCTTTCTATAGAAAATACAGCACTTCTGGATGCGTCAAAGACTAATTATGCAATTTATAAGAACATTCCGGAAGAAATGAAAAAAGTAGACACACGCAATCCGGAGATTCTTTTTAAAGCAATTAAGAATCCGGTAGAGATTGAAAATATCCGTAAAGCACAGATCAAAGACAGCATTGCACATGTTCGTTTTATGAAATGGTTAAAAGAAAATGTAGGTAAGATGAAGATTACAGAGATGAGCGCATCTGACAAGCTGGATGAATTGCGTGTAGAGCAGGGAAATTTCATCCGTCCAAGTTTTGAACCAATCAGTGCATATGGAGAACATGCAGCACTTTGCCATTACACATCATCAAAAGAGACAGACGTAGAGCTGAAAGAAGGAAATGTATTCTTGACAGATACAGGGGCTGGATTCTACGAAGGATCTACAGATATTACAAGAACCTATGTATTAGGTGAGATCCCGAATATTATGAAAGAGCACTTTACATTGGTAGCAATCAGTAATCTCCAGCTTGCAAGCGCAAAAATGTTAAAAGGCTGCAATGGAATGAATCTGGATATTCTGGCAAGAAAGCCGTTCTGGGATAGAGCATTGAACTTTAATCATGGAACCGGACATGGTATGGGTTACCTGCTAAATATCCATGAAGGACCGACAAATTTCCGCTGGGCATATCGCAAAAATGATACTCACCAGTTTGAACCGGGAATTGTTATTACAGATGAGCCGGGAATTTATTTTGAAGGTTCCCACGGAGTCCGTCTGGAAAATGAACTTCTTGTAAAAGAATGGAAGAAGAATGAATATGGAGAATTCCTCTGCTTTGAGACAATCACATACGTACCAATGGATCTTGACGGAATCAAAGCGGACATGATGTCTGAAGAAGAGAAACGTCTTCTGAATGATTATCATGCACTGGTATATGAAAAAATTGCGCCACATCTTAACGAAGAGGAAAGAGAATGGCTGAAGAAATATACAAGAGCGATTTAAGAAAATTTTTCATATTACAATTAGAATAAATCATTATACATCTTTCAACAAAGCGGGGTTCTTTACGTAAAGTAAAGGACCTCGTTTCTATATATTAGCAAGATATTCAAGAAATTATCTGACCTCTTTTTTATGACTATAACAATAATTATGCTATAATAAAAGTGACTTAGTTTGTGAAGATTAATTACTTTTTGCTATGACAATGGAGAATGTAAGAACCTGTGATCACAAAATATACAAAAGACCGACAATAAAGATAACGGATGGAAAGTTAGAGTATGGGATTTGGAAAAAAGCAAGTGGAAAAAAGAAAATGGATGAAAGTGATCTGCCTGATTATTTTTATCCTGATATCGGCGCTATTTCTGGAAGACCGGCTTCTCGATTATGTAAATAACCGGAATATAAGGAATACTTCGGAAGTTCTGCTGGATCAGGTGGCAGGGATCATTGAGAGAAATACAGATGACGAAAAAGAGATGATCCAGTCGTTGAAGGAAGATTATATGGTGCGGGCAAAGGCGGTAGCATATATTCTGGATGCAAATGAGAAGACAGAGCATGATGTGCCGGAACTACAGAAGATCGCGAAGCTGATGTCTGTCGATGAAGTGCATCTGTTTGATAAGAGCGGTAAGGTTTATAGCGGAACGGTGCCGAAATACTACGGATATAATTTTAGCTCCGGCAAGCAGATCGCATATTTTAAACCAATGTTGAAAAATAAAAAGCTTACGATGTGTCAGGATGTGACACCGAATACATCAGAAGGAAAGAAGATGATGTATGCGATCACATGGAATGATGCAGGAACCCGTATGATCCAGGTAGGTGTAGAGCCGGTGCGTCTTCTGGAAAAACTGAAACGAAATGAAATAAAATCCGTTGTCAGTAATATGCCGGTGTATGAAGGAATCGACATCTATGTAGCAGACAGAAAAAGCGGAAAGATTTATGGTGCAACGGATTCCAGAAAGATTGGCAATAAACTGAAACAGTTAAAAATCAGCAAGAGCAGAAGTGTTTCACGGAATATCGACGGCTATACAGTCGGAGTGGTATACGATATGACACATCTTAACGGAAGTAATGCAGTGGCAATGCTGAGTGTGATGTTGTATCTGCTTATTGCAACGATTATACTTCTGATTATGATCGCAAGAGTATTGAGAATAAACAGGGAAAAGGAAGAGCAGTATGCAGTGCTGGCAACGATGGCGGGGCTCAACCACAGTATGTATGTGATCAAACTTAGGGAAAATAAGATCATGCGTTATGGCGGAGTTGAGATCGGTGAAAAAAATATGGAAGGAAGGTATTATGAAGATGCGGATGTGCGTCTGCGTGCGCTTCTGGAAAACAGAACCGTAGAAGAGTATCGGGAGGCAGCAAGAGAATTTATAGATCTGCATACTCTTCCTGAACGAATGGAAGGAGAGAAATATATATCCGGAGATTTTATAGGAACAACACTTGGCTGGTTCCACGCATCGTTTATTGCGATTCAGCAGGATGAAGAACAACGGCCGGTGAGTGTAATATTTGCGGTGCGAAGTATTGAATATGAAAAACGAAAAGAAGAGCAGCTGCTCCGGTCATCCACTACAGACGAGCTGACAAGATGCTATAACCGGCGTGCCTATGAGCAGGATATAAAGGAACTGACAACAGATAAGAAGTTCCTTTATCTGACCGCGGATGTAAATGGTCTGAAAGCGGTCAATGACCGGCTGGGACATGCCGCCGGAGATGAGTTGCTCTGCGGTGTTGCAGGCTGCATGAAACAGAGCTTTGAAGATTATGGAAAAGTCTACCGTATCGGCGGTGATGAATTTGTCACAATCCTGTTTACAGATGAGGAACAGTTTGGGATTATTAAGCAGAATTTTGATTCGCTTGTGGATAACTGGTCCGGTGACACAGTGCCGCATATGAGTGTCTCCTGCGGAGCAGTCTGGAGTGATGAACGGCAGTGGGAGTCTGTCCGTGAAATTGCGAAGCTCGCAGACCAGCGGATGTATGAGAAGAAAGCGGAGCATTATGCAAGACGGAAGAGCGATTTCCAGAACTGGATGTATAAGAGATAAACAAAGATGGAGGAAAGATAGATGGCGGAAGTAGAAAACAGTAAAGATTTAATCAGTGTGTTATGGAGCGGAGCGGATATTCTCCGCTCAAAGATGGATGCAAACGAATATAAAAATTATCTGTTAGGAATTGTATTTTACAAATATTTGTCAGATGCATTTTTGATCAAAGTATATGATCTGCTTTATGATGAAAGACCAGAGACGATGAAAGCCGCATTAGATGCATATATAGAAGCATTAGAGGATGAGAGTGCGGAAGAGTTAAAAGAGGAACTGAAAGACGAATGTCATTACATTATTGAGCCGGACTTAACTTATACCAGCTTTGCAGATGCAGCGAAAAATAATGCATTCAACAGAGAACAGTTGCAGAAAGGATTCAACAATATCGAACAGAGTGATCTAATATTTGCGGACCTTTTTACAGATATTGATCTGTATTCCAATCGTTTAGGAAACGGAGATCAGAAGCAAAGTGACACTATCGCAAATCTGATTAAAGAAATTGACAAAGCAGACTTGTTAAATTCCGATGCAGAGATTCTTGGAAATGCATATGAATATCTGATTGGACAGTTTGCGTCAGAGACAGGAAAGAAAGCCGGAGAGTTCTATACACCGCAGGCAGTATCAAAGATCTTGACGAAAATTGCGATTGCCGGTCAGGAAGACAGAAAAGGACTTTCCGTATATGATCCGTGTATGGGATCAGGCTCATTATTGTTAAATGCAAAGAAATATGCGAAAGAGCCGGAATATATCAAATACTACGGACAGGAGTTGAATACTTCAACTTACAATCTCGCAAGAATGAATATGTTCTTACATGGTATCACACCGGAGAATCAGAACCTTCGGAATGGTGATACTCTGGATGGAGACTGGCCTACCGGAGAAGAGACAGATTTCCATATGGTACTTATGAATCCTCCGTATTCAGCAAAATGGAGTGCGGCAGCAGGTTTCTTACAGGATGAAAGATTCAGCGACTATGGCGTGTTAGCACCAAAGTCAAAAGCAGATTATGCATTCTTGCTTCATGGATTGTATCATTTGAAGAGTAATGGAACAATGGCAATTGTACTGCCTCATGGTGTGTTGTTCAGAGGGGCAGCAGAAGGGAAAATAAGAGAAAAATTACTTCGCTCAGGTAATATCTATGCAGTTATTGGCTTGCCTGCAAATCTCTTTTACAATACATCTATTCCGACTTGTATTATCGTATTGAAAAAGCACAGAGATGGCAGAGATGTCCTCTTTATAGATGCATCTAAGAAGTTTGAAAAAGGAAAGAAACAGAATGCCATGACAGATGACCATATCGATGAAGTGTTGGAGTTATATTCCAATAGAGAGACGGTAGAAAAAGAGGCATTTCTTGCAAGCTTTGAAGATATCGAAAAGAATGATTTTAACCTGAATATTCCGCGTTATGTAGATACTTTTGAAAAAGAAGAAGATGTTGACCTGAATGCACTTTTAACAGATATGAAGAAAACAGATGAAGAACTGGAACAGGTGCAGGGAGAGTTTTTATCACTTCTTAAGGATTTAACTTCGAATGATGAGACAATTATGTCATCACTGAACGACCTGATTGGAAAGATTGAGGGGTGATGGATATGGCAAAACCAAAGATTAGATTTAATGGGTATACAGAAGATTGGGAACAGCGTAAGTTGGGAGATATACTAATTGGCTTGCAGAATAATACACTTTCCAGAGCTGAGTTATCGACTGAGGCAGGAGTTGCAAAGAACGTTCACTATGGTGATGTACTGATCAAGTTTGGAGAAGTCTTGGATGTAAGCAAAGAGAAGCTTCCAATGATTTCAGATGAGAGCGTGTTATCAAAATATAAATCATCATTTTTGCAAAATGGAGATGTAATTATTGCCGATACTGCTGAGGACTCAACTGTTGGAAAATGCAGTGAAATAGCCGGATTGGATGATGAAGTCGTGTTGTCTGGATTACATACTATTCCATACAGACCGATAGAAAAATTTGCTTCTGGGTACTTGGGATATTATCTAAACTCCAGTGCTTATCATAATCAGTTGCTACCTTTGATGCAGGGAATTAAGGTTACATCAATTTCAAAAGCTGCTATGCAGGATACCGATATTGTTTATCCTAAATCAGTGAAAGAACAGGGAAAGATTGGTGATTATTTTAGAAACCTCGACACCCTCATCACTCTTCACCAACGTAAGTGTGAGCAGACAAAAACATTAAAAAAATATATGCTTCAAAAAATGTTTCCACAAGATGGTGAAAAAGTTCCACAGATAAGATTTGAAGGATTTACGGAAGATTGGGAACAGCGTAAGTTGGGAGATGTGTTCGAACAGACATCGAATTTAGTAAATCCCAAGGAAGATGAAATAGAACTTTGGAGTTTAACTGTTGAAGATGGATTAACAAAGAAATCTGATAGATATAACAGAGAATTTCTTGTAAAGAAAGATGATAATTTTAAAGAAGTTCGCCCGGGAGATATTGTATATAATCCAATGAATATGACATTGGGAGCAGTTGGATATAATGGAATGGCGAAAAGTGTTGCAGTTTCGGGTTATTACACCACCATGGTTGCCAAAGAGAATTATGATACATATTACATTAATACATGGCTAAAAAGTCCACAGGCAATACGTTTATATCGCACATATGCGACGGGTTCACTGATAGAAAAACAAAGAGTGCAGTTTCCTACGCTTTCTATCATTCCGGTGGCATTCCCTAAATACGAAGAACAGACAAAGATTGGAAATTATTTTCATTTCCTTGACAATCTCATCACTCTTCACCAGCGCAAGTGTGATGAACTAAAAGAAGTTAAGAAATTTATGTTACAAAACATGTTTGTTTAAGGAAAAGGGCGAGAAAATGGGAAAAATAACTTTATTTCATGGAACACCTGATAAAATTGTAGTTCCGACATATGGACTTGGTGAGAAAAGACATGATTATGGAATTGGATTTTACTTAACGGACAATATAGATCTTGCTAAGGAATGGGCTGTTTGCAGACCGAATGAGAAAAATGGCTGGGTTCATCAATATGAATTGGGTACAGAAGGTCTGAAAATATTAGATTTTCAAGAAAAAGATGTGTTGGCGTGGCTTGCAGAATTGATGAAACATAGAGATGCAGCAGATTCTAAGCGTTATCGTATGTTGGCAGCAAAGTTTATTGAAAAATATGGTGTGGATGCAAGTGATTATGATGTTATAAAAGGTTGGAGAGCAAACGCTTCTTACTTTTATATCGCAAAAGAGTTTGTAAGAGACAATATTGATCTTGAAATATTACCGGAGTTGCTTTCATTGGGCGGTCTTGGCATTCAATATTGTATTAAATCTGAGCGGGCATATTCTAAATTGCAGGAAGTAGAAGAAAAGTTACTGCCGGTTGATTACAAGGAATATAGCCAAAAGTATAACGAACGTGATATAACGGCAAGACGAAAGATGCGAGAATTAGTAGATTCTGATGCAAATAAAGTAACAAATGTATTTAGTACATTATTTTAGGAGAGATGACAATGAAGGCATATGCAGAAGAGTATTTGAATGATGTTGTAGAAAATCAGGGAAAGTTGTTTGATTATGTGGCGCAGAATTTTCCTGATAAAGATACAGAAGAATTTATCAACTTTTATATGAAAAGTAAGACAAGAAAAAGTATTGATGAATCGCAGGCATATGTAAATACGATGGATTATAAGGAATTATGGAATTATTTTCAAAAAACAGATCAGTATAAATTGGAAGCTGGAAAAGGTCTTGATGGTTTTATGCCGGATTGGATTGGCGAGTTTTATGCGTATTATCAATGGTATTACAATATGCCGAGTTCAGAAGTTATTCAGAAGATTCCAGTAGACTTTTTGGAAAAGGCGTATTCTGGGCTTCATGATCTGGAACTGGATCTGGCAGTAAAAAAAGTAGGTGAAGTGTAATGCAGATTATTTGCTTTCACAATCCAGATGAAGAGAACGGATACTTAAGTAATTGGTATCCGTCTAATTTTATAGTTGATGGTGTTCATTTTTCGTCCATGGAACAGTTTATGATGTATCGGAAAGCAATTTGTTTTCAAGATGAATGCATTGCAGAGCAGATACTCGGCACGAAAGATGTAGCAGAGATCAAAGCGTTAGGACGTGCAGTAAAAGATTATGATGAAAACTATTGGAATGGAGTAAGACAGGTTATTGTATACGAAGGATTGCTTGCAAAGTTTTCACAGAATGACGAGCTGAAAGATAACCTTGTAAATACTGGGAATGTGATATTAGCAGAATGTGCAGTGAAAGATCGAATCTGGGGTATTGGATTGTCTATGAAAGATGAAAATAGATACGACAAGAGCAAGTGGAGAGGAGAAAATTTGCTTGGATATACACTGATGATGGTGCGAGAGCGATTGAATTTAGAATAATCGTATGTATTGTGATATAGGTGATAATAGTGTTACATACTGCGATAAAGCGTAAGTAGGCAAGTTTTTGCGAATTAAAATAGATGGGTGGGAACAGCGTAAGCTGGGTGAGCTGGCTGAGATAGTAGGTGGAGGAACTCCGAGTACCGGTATAGATTCATATTGGGATGGTGATATTGATTGGTATGCTCCGGCAGAAATTGGTGAACAGATTTATTTGGAATCTAGTCAGCGTAAAATAACAGAGGAAGGTTTAAATAAGAGTTCTGCCAAGATTCTTCCCATAGGGACAGTTCTCTTTACATCTCGTGCAGGTATTGGAAAAACCGCTATTTTACTGAAAGAAGGCTGTACAAATCAAGGCTTTCAGTCCATCGTTCCGAATAAAGAAAAATTAGATTCGTACTTTATTTTTACAAGATCAGAAGAACTTAAGAGATATGGTGAAACAGTTGGCGCTGGATCAACATTTGTTGAGGTATCTGGAAAACAGATGGCGAACATGGAATTGATGATGCCAAAGACAATGTTAGAACAACAGCAAATTGGTGAATATTTTCAAAGTTTAGACCACCTCATCACTCTTCACCAACGCAAGTGTATGACGAATAGATGAAGAACAAAAAACGTTTGGGAACAGCGTAAGTTTGCAGATTTCACATGGGATGCTGGAAAACGGAACAAGGAAGATTTAGATTTAGAACCGTATGCTATTACAAATGAGCACGGATTTATTCGTCAGTGTGCTGCACATGATGATTTTGGATATATGAAAGATACGGACAGAAAAGCGTATAATATTGTTCAACCAAATTCGTTTGCCTATAATCCAGCAAGAATAAATGTAGGATCCATCGGATACTATAAAGGCGTGAAAAATGTGATAGTTAGTTCACTTTATGAAGTTTTTCAAACAGACAATTATGTGAATGATAGGTTCCTCTGGCATTGGTTTAAGTCTGATGAATTTCCAAGATGGATTGAAAGACTTCAAGAGGGAAGTGTTCGATTATATTTCTATTATGACAAGTTATGTGAATGTCAATTATATATGCCATCACTAGAAGAACAGGAGAAAATTGCCTCGTTTTTAGATGCACTAGACCACCTCATCACCCTTCACCTTCGTAAGCAGGACAAACGTAAAAAAGGGTCAAAAAACACTTGAAATCAGTGTAAGTATAAAATAAATAATGTATATTAGATACATAAAATCACAAAGGAGACAAAAATTATGCCTGAATTAGAGTCAATGATAGAACAAAAGTTAATTGAACAACTGGTATATGGAGATTCGCAGTGGACATATCGACCGGATTTGAAGACGGAAGAGGATTTGTGGGCGAATTTCCGGTATATTCTGGAACAGAATAATAAGGAGCGTTTGGATGGAGAGCCTTTAACAGATACCGAGTTTGAACAGGTGAAGAACCAGTTGCAGTTTTCATCCTTCTATAAAGCGGGAGAATGGCTTGTTGGAGAGAACGGTAAGGTTCAGGTACATGTGCAGAGAGATACGAAGAGATTACATCTCGTAGTGATGAATCACGAGCATATTGCAGGGGGAAGCAGTGTGTATGAGGTGATTAATCAATACAGTGCATTGAAGACAGAGGAAGACGGACGTAATCGCAGATTTGATGTAACGCTGATGATTAATGGACTTCCGATGATTCATATAGAATTAAAGAATAAGCAGCATTCTTATATGGATGGATTCTGGCAGATTAAGAAATATATCGGAGAAGGGAAGTTTACTGGAATTTTCTCTGCGGTACAGATGTTTGTAATCAGCAATGGCGTAAATACAAAGTATTTTTCTGCAGCAAGCGACACGGAATTAAATGAAAAATTCATCAGTGGATGGCTGGATCAGGATAATAATCCGGTATCTGATTATATTGAGTTCGCAAAGAGTGTACTGCGCATCCCGGAAGCGCATGAGATGATTGCGAGATATACGGTATTAGATGAAGATGCGAAACGATTAATATTATTGCGGCCGTATCAGATTCATGCGATTGAAGCAATACGAGAGGCTTCCAAGACAGGGAAGTCTGGTTATGTCTGGCATACAACAGGTTCAGGTAAGACGTTGACTTCGTATAAGGCAACCCGTAACCTGCTGATGGACATTCCGTCTTTGGATAAAACGATTTTCTTAATTGACCGAAAGGATCTGGATACACAGACAACAATGGCATTTCAGGCATATGCCAACAATGATCTAATCGACGTAAATGAGACAGACAATGTAAATGATTTGAAGAAAAAATTAAAATCAGAAGACCGGCAGGTAATCGTTACAACCATCCAAAAGCTGCAACGATTAATTACAAAGAGATTGCAGGAAGGAACGCCGGAATATAACAAGATTAAAAATCTGAGGATTGCATTTGTAGTAGATGAGTGTCACAGAGCAGTTACACCGGGAACGAAGAGAGAACTGGAGAGATTTTTTGGAAAATCATTATGGTATGGCTTCACTGGAACACCAAGATTTTCAGAAAATCCTTATCCGAAGATGGGTGATCTGCCGCGCACAACAGACGAATTATACGGAGAACGTTTACACAGATATACGATACAAAATGCAATCCATGATAATGCGGTTCTTGGCTTTCAGGTAGAGCATAATGGACCGAAGACGATGTCTGATGAAACAGATAGTAAATTGTATGATAATGAAGCACATATGTTAAAAGTTCTGGATGTGATTTTGAACAAGTCCTATCATAAATTGGGATTCCAGAATGGAAAAGGTAAGACGTATGAGGCATTGCTGACAACAAGTTCGATTCCTCTGGCGCAGAAGTATTATGAATTATTAACGAAAGTAAAAGAAGGAAATACTCCATTGCGGATTGATGAAAAGATCCGGCAGGTACTCCCTGATTTTCCGAAATTTGCAATTACATATTCTGTGACGGAAAATGAAGAAGGTTCACAGGTAAATCAGCAGAAGATGCAGAAATCGTTGGATGATTATAACAATATGTTTGGGACAAAATTTGATCTGGCACAGATCCAGTCTTACAATGGCAATCTGAATAAAAGGCTTGCGAGAAAAGATCCTAAATTTAAGAGACGACATGAACAATTGGATCTGGTAATTGTAGTTGATCGATTGCTGACAGGATTTGATGCCCCTTGTATGTCTACGATGTTTATTGACAGACAACCTATGGGACCGCATGATCTGATACAGGCATTTTCGCGAACAAATCGTATTTTCGATAAGAATAAAACATATGGACAGATTGTTACATTTCAGGCTCCGAAGCTTTTCAAAGAGAGTGTAGATAACGCAGTAAAATTGTATTCCGCAGGTGGTACAAATGATTCTATTCTGGCAGAATGGGACGAGGTGGAAAAGGCATTCCGTACAGCGCTGAAAGCGCTTCGTATTGCAGCAGGAGCGCCGACAGCTATACCGGGAATGTCATTGGCTGAAAAGAAAGTATTTGCACAAATATTTCAGACATTTGACCGGTTATTTGCACAGCTTAAATCGTTTTCAAATTACAGTGACAAGCTGTTGGAAGAATATGATATTACAGAAGAAGAGTACGAAGATTATGTAGCGCATTATAAAAATGTAATAGAAGAGATAAAAAGAGAAAAAGAAGAAGGAAATGATGGCGGAGAAGATGAAGAGGAAACGTCAGACTTAGATTCAGAGTATGAGCTGATGGCATACAGTAATACGAAAATTGATTATGAGTACATTATCAATTTGATTCAGAATATTGTATCACCGGGAGAAGATGAAGAGGATATTTCACCAGAGGAAAGACAGAAGCAGATAGATGAAGTTAAGCAATATATAGCAGAATTACGAAATGGTAATCCGAAGATGGCAGATATTATGTCAAATCTGGTTTCAGAGATTGAAGTGGACGCAGACAGGTATAAAGGACATTCGATTTTGAACATAGTAGAAACAACAAAGCAGAAATACATTGAAAACAGGATTTCTGACTTTTGTGAGAAGTGGTATGCGGAACCTGATGATGTTATGTATGCAGCCATGCATTACAGAAACGATGAGATACCGAATGAAGGTGTTATAAAAGCTACAATTGATTATACATGTTATAAGGCAAATGCAGAAAAAGCGGTTCCGAAGTTCAAATACTATAAGATGTGTATGGATGAATTAAAAGAGGTCTTAGATACCGAAATTAAGCCTTTAATTAATCCATTGTAAAGCAAGGTGAAGGTGTAGTTTTATGTTTATATCAGCGTGAGTTATTTCGGGAAAGGAAAAGGCTTATGATAAATGATATGAACAGGACATTGCTTTTCAGTGAATATTTTCAGCAATGGATTGATATTTACAAGAAAGGCGCAATCCGGGAAGCGACTATGGCAAAATACCGTATGACACAGAGATGGGTAGAGAAGCTTATGCCGGAGTTAAAAGTTGCGGAGCTGAACAGAACAGCATATCAGCAATTATTGAATGCATACGCAAAAGAACACGAGCGCCAGACAACATTGGATTTTCACCATCAGTTAAAGGGAGCGATTTTAGATGCGGTTGACGATGGTCTGATTGAAAGAGATCCAACCAGAAAAGCAATCATTAAGGGGAAAACGCCGAGAGTCAAAAAGATTAAATATTTAAGTCAATTCGAGTTACATACTTTGATTTCTGATCTGGATCTCAAAGAAGAACCGAATTGGGACTGGTTTATTTTACTGGTCGCGAAAACAGGAATGCGTTTTTCAGAAGCACTTGCGATTACGCCGGGAGATTTTGATTTTGCAAGACAGACATTATCTATCAGTAAAACATGGGACTACAAGGGCGAAGGTGGTTTCCTGCCAACAAAGAATAAATCTTCGGTTAGAAAAATCCAGATTGACTGGCAGATTGTTGTAAAATTTTCAGAGTTGATTAAAGGACTGCCGGAAGATCAGCCAATCTTTGTAGGTGAATCGAAAATATATAATTCTACAGTGAATGATGCATTAACCAGACATTGCAGAGAATGCGGGATATCGGAGATTTCGATTCATGGCTTAAGACACACCCATGCCTCGCTATTGCTATTTGCAGGTGTTTCAATAGCGAGTGTTGCTCGAAGACTTGGACATGCCAGCATGACAACAACACAGAAAACGTATTTACACATTATTCAGGAACTTGAAAACAAAGATGTAGATCTGGTAATGCGAACATTATCTGGATTGTAAAAATTAAAGTAGAAATACTTACGCTGATTTTATGGAACGTTCTTGAAAGAGGAAGAACCGGAGTATAACCAGAAGGAGCCGAAAGAGCATTATAGGGAAATGATACGAAAAGATATGATTGAGATAACAGGTCCATTTTATGCGGATGAAAGTGAAGAAGATAAGAAATTGTTTTATATATGTGCACTAATCGATTATATTGCGAGAAAAACAAAGAATAAAAGAAGTGTGATCGTGGATGTTTTAGGGCAGGAACGAATTGGAAGAGCCGGAGAGTTAGCTGATTTTTATGGCAACAGTAATTTGGAAGAAGTATGCAGAGTGTTAATGAAAGAATCCCAGATTGAGCCGGGCGATTTTGATAATGTCGGAGCGTGTCAATATGATATTCCGTCACACTGGGATATTGGAAGAGTGTATAAGAGATTGATTAAACAGGTAGTGAAAGTAAAAAATGTAGATGAAGTGGATGCAATTTTTGAGGTGTATCATTCATTTATCAGTGATAAAATAGATGATTATAACAGTATCGTTTATTGTGAAAATCCGGATTATATTTTTGAGGCTTTTATGACTGATAAGTTGCCGGATTAAATCATTTTCACATAAGAATCAAAGGAGAGAACGCAATGCCAAAAGGAACGAATCAGAAATTCAAACTCTATCGTCTGGCGCAGATCATGCTGGAGCGGACAGACGAAGAGCATTATATTACAATGCCGGAGATCATGGAGGCACTGAAAGAATACGATATCACTGCGGAGCGTAAGAGCATTTATGCGGATCTCAGGGATCTGGAGACATTTGGGATCGATGTGGAGGGAGAACAGGTCGGAAACCGTTATCACTATCATGTGGTGAACCGCCCATTTGAGATGCCGGAGCTGAAGCTTCTGGTGGATGCGATTCAGTCTTCCAAGTTCATTACCGCAAGAAAGACGAATGATCTGATTCGCAAACTGGAGACGTTTGTCAGCAGATACGATGCCATGAAATTGCAGAGGCAGGTATATGTCTCCGGACGGATCAAGACGATGAATGAGAGTATCTATTATACCGTAGACGAGATCCACAATGCGATTTCCGAAAATAAAAAGATCTGTTTTCAATATTTCCAGTGGAATATGAAGAAGGAAATGGAACTGCGCCATGGTGGAGCATATTATCGTATCAGTCCGTGGGGTCTGTCTTGGGATGATGAAAACTATTATCTGGTTGGTTATGATTCAGATGCGCAGATGATCAAGCATTACCGGGTGGATAAGATGCTGAATCTTCGGATGATAGATGAGCGTCGGGAGGGCAGAGATCACTTTAAGAAGCTGGACATGGCAGATTATGCGAAGAAGAGTTTCGGGATGTACGGTGGAAAAGAGCAGGATGTGAAAATGCTGGTGGAAAATCATCTGGCGGGCGTTATGATTGACCGCTTTGGCAAGGATATTATGATGGTGCCGGTGGATAAGGAGCATTTCTCTGTGAAAGTACAGGTGCATGTCAGCAGGCAGTTCCTTGGCTGGGTGATCTCGCTTGGCGAGGGTATTAAGATCATCGGACCGGATGAAGTGGCAGGACAGATGAAGCAGGAGATTAAGAGGCTTGTGGAGCAGTATGGAGAGTAAGATGGCAGGAACGATCATTTGTTACGGGGATTCGAACACTTTCGGGTATGATTCCCGCATGGGTACAGAAGGAAGATTCCCGAAAGAGATAAGATGGACGGGAATTCTGGATGACAGAACAGAATACAAAGTGAAAAATCATGGAATCTGCGGAAGATGTATTCCGGAGATGACAGGACAGATGGATTTTATTTGCAAACAGATCAAATCCTGGGCAAAAAAAGCTGCACCGATATGGTTGTTTCTTATGCTCGGGACGAATGACATCCTGAATGCGGCAGAACCATCGGCAGAAAAGACCGCAGAGAAAATGAAGCATTTTCTGGAAAGATTACAGGAAACGCCGGAAGTAAGTGAGGGCAAGATAGAATTATGTCTGCTTGTCCCGCCGATGATGAAGCGTGGCTCGTGGGTTTCGGATGACCGGATTGTGACAGAATCACGGAAGATTGGCGAATTGTACGGGGCATTAGCAGAGCAGCTTGGCATTAAATGCATAAATTGCGGTAAATGGGAGCTGTCGCTTCTATATGACGGTGTGCATTTGTCTGAGGAAGGACATGCGGAATTCGCGGAAAAGCTGATATCGGAGCCGGAGGCTTTTGAATTGGAAATTATATAATAGATGTATGCAGTAAAGAAAATAATGAAATTAATAGAAGGGACAGTTCATAATAAAAGGTTATCTATAAATACATTGCAGTAGGATGGAGGTAACGAAAGAGCAGGACGGAAATCTGTTTTATATCAATCCGCTATATTCTTTCAGCATGAAGAAAGGGACGTCCAGAAGCATTTCTTACAGTATATATAACGGCTTTGTAAATGTGCCGCTTGTTGCAGGCGGAATGAAATATACGGTATATACACCGTCCGTATGTAAAGTGTCAGCGTCCGGAAAAGTAACCGGATTGAAAGCAGGTAAGACAAAGATTAAAGTAGCGCCGCAAGCTGCGCCGTCTCTTGCAAAGACATTTACAGTAACGGTCAAAGGATCTTCTCTTGCAAAAGTAAGCTGGGGAAAATGCAGACGTTCTTCCAAAACAGTTCTGCTGCAGTGGAAGAAAGTGAAAGGCGCAACTGCTTATGAAATTTATCGTTACAAGAATAAAAAATGGGTGAAAGTAACAACGGCAGGCAAGACATCTTACAAGTATAAAAATGCGCCGAAGAATGGTTCTTACAAAGTACGTGCATTAAAGAAATCGGGAAATAAGAAAATATACGGTTCGTTTTCAGCAGTGAAAAAGATCAGATAAGAATCAGATAAGAGAGACAAAAAAATAAAAGCGAGGTATAAAGTCTAAGCTATTCAAATAGATTTTATACCCCGCTTTTTCTATGTTCAGCTAAAAGTATCATTCAGAGGATAAAAAAACACATTTGGGAGACATTATAAATTAGAAAAACGATTGAAAACGAGCATATTTTACCAAAATAAGGAACAAAGGAGAGAATGAAAAATGGTGGATGTAACAAATTTTGCACAGATGTTATTACCTTTTGTATTACTGGTGCAGGGAATATGTTTTCTGATAAACGGAATAGCGGAAGAGAAAAAGTGTGCCCAGAATAAAGAAAAGGAAGTGGAAAAGAAGAAAGAAAAAATTAACGTATAATAAAAGTGTTTCCGCGAGAATAAAGAGTCCCGGATTTAATTCTGGGCTCTTTAATATTAGGTGATAAAAATGCAATAAGGCAGAAGATGACAATTTTTAGTGAAAGGAAGTGAAAGGAATAGAATAAAAATGTCTTTTAATTAGTAATAATGCTTTTTGACCTATTAATCATTATATTATATTAAGAAAAAATGAAAAAAATAATAAAAAAATGACCCTTTTTGACGGGAACCAATGTCTTAATAAGTATACAGGGACATTTTATGTAGACTTATAGATAAAGAAGTAAGGAGGAACATGTATGAAGAAGACAAGACGCTGGTTGGCGATGCTTCTCGCTGTAGTTTTAGTCAGTTCGAATGTAATCTATCAGCTTGGCACCAATATGAGTGCAAGTGAATCGGACAGTACAACGGAAGCACAGCAACAGGACGATTCTGCTGAGGAGAAAGTACAGCAGGAGGCGGCTTCGAATGCACACAAAAAAGACTCAGGAGAAGCCAAAGTTCAGGAGGTGAATACGGAGGAAGATAAGAATGCTTCGGACACTTCCAAGAAGACTCAGGTTACAGAAAAGACTGAGAAAAAGCAGGAGCAGACAGCAAAGAAAGCTGACACTGCAAAGAAAGCAGATGCAAGCTCCGGCGATACAAAGAAAGATTCCGAGGAGAAAGCTTATAAAGCTACAATCCAGAAATCAAAACTGGATGGCGGCGATATTAAAGCATGGGGCTCTGACGGAAAGAAAGAGACTGTTGCTTACACAGACAGCAAATATATGAAAGAAGTAAAAGAAGGCGACTCTTTTAATTTTGAGATCACTGTAAAGAATTCTTTCAAGCTGGACAAAGTAACAGACCAGAATAATAATACGATCCAGCCGAAGAAGGTGGATGGAAATGTTTATACATACAAAATTGCTGATGTAAAATCAGATAAGACATTTCATGTATGATATAAGGAAGAAACTAATTCAAAGAAAAATGATTCTGACAACGCAAAGTCCGATAACAAGAAGGACGACGCAGACGCATCTGATGATGGGGAGTCAGACTCGAAAGCGAACGAGGATAAGAACGTATCTGCAGCATCTGAAAAAGGTAAGATCGCGACAGTAGCGGATACAGATACTGAAAAGACGATTTATGTTGGCAATTCAGTGACACTGGATACAAAACTTGAATCTATGTGGCCAACTACATATACTCACAAATGGAGTGTGAATCCTACTGGAATTGTATCGTTAGATAGTTATAATAGTTCAAAAGTTGTTGTAACTGGAGTAAAAGTGGGAGATGTAACCGTAACAGATAATTACACAAAATCTACTTGGGCAGGGGAATCAAAAGATTCGAAATCCTATACGGTTCATGTTCGTTCAGCCGTATCACCAACTGGTATCTCAATCACTGGAGCAGACAAAGTTACACAGTTTAAGACTACACAGCTTAAAGCTAATCTCACACCTGCAGATGCATCCGGAAATGTAACTTGGACTTCATCAAATGAGCAGATCTTATCTGTTAATGATAATGGATTAGTTACAGCGAAACGTCAGGGATCTGCAACTGTTACTGCAAGTGTACAGGGAACAGCTAAGGCAACATTATCTGCAACAAAGACCATTGAAGTTGTGAAGAATGAAAGCCCTACAAATAAAAGAGAAGCTTTGGTTTATTATTTGAAAGATCCTACCAAAGATGCAAATTCAAATGCAACAACCGAATGGGGACCAAACCCTATCGGAACAGCTGTTGTTAATGTAGAGGGTGCTACATGGACAGGTGGGAAAAACTGTTTTGATAATGTTGACCAGCGTGTAGTATCATGGCCTACAACCTTAAATGGTAATGTAATTCCAAGAAGTAATGATGCATGGCAACTTATATTTGATGCATATAAGACTAAAATCGAGAGGGAACTGGGAGTAACTATTACAGAAGATGACGTAGAAGAAATCTCACTTGTTCCGGCAAAGATTTCAAAAGATAATGGAACAACCCCAGATATGCATTTGGATTGTAATGTCAACATTAAATGTAAAAAAGTAGCATTGATTAAATATTATCTTTTTGATGCGAACGGAACTAACTGGGAAATGTTAGGTTCTAAGAACTATTTGGTTAAAGATTCATCAACAACAAAACCATCGGATGTCACAAATAGAAGTTTCCCGACAACTAAGACAGTTAATGGCGTAACTTACACATTCTCTGGATGGTATACAGATCAGAGTTTAACAACTCCTGCACCAAGCTTCCCAACTCAAGTTACAGGTGCTGCTAATTACTATGCGAAGTATGTTGCCGGATATCAGGTTATGTACAATCTGGCCGGTGGTAAATTTAGCGATGGTTCAACTACCGCAACAGAAAAACATAATGTAGATACAGATGTAGTTGTAAAAGAGCAGCCTACACGTGCAGGTTACAAATTCAAAGGCTGGAAAGTTGAAGGACTGAGTGGTACTACTACTATTAATAGTGGTGATACCTTTACAATGCCGAATGGAAATGTAACGCTTACAGCACAGTGGGAAAAGAAAGATATTAAAGATTACGTTACATTAAATACAAAGGATGTAACAGAAGTATATAATGGTCAATCTCATGCAGCCGGAGAAGCAACAGCTGTTGCTAAGAAGGGAAAAGAGAATGAGGTTGGAACTCTTACAGTTGAATATCAGAAAGCAGACAAAAGCTGGACAACAAACCGTGAAGAAATTACTGCAAAAGATGTATCTGATAGCAAGACAGTTAATGTTCGCGTAACAAGCAATGATTTGGTTGGCGAATTAACTGGAACAGAGAAGCTGACAATTACAAAGAAAGCTGTAAAATTAACATCAGCATCAGATAGTAAGACGTATGATGGAACACCATTAACAAATAATAAGGTAACAGCAGAAGGTTTTGTTGAAGGCGAAGGTGTTACTACTCATGTAAATGGTTCTCAGACAAATGCAGGATCAAGCAAGAATACTTTTGCAAAGCTAGCATATGAAGCAAAGGCTGGAACAGATCTTAACAACTATAAGATCACTACAGAAGAAGGTACTCTTACAGTAAATCCAGTAGAAACTGAAGTAAAAGTTAAGATTACAGGACATCAGAAAGCAGTAACTTATGATGGAACAGAGCATACAGTTACAGGATATGATGTAACAGAAATCAGTAATGAACTTTACACAGCAAATGATTTCACATTCAGCGGAAAAGCAGAAGCAGCCGGAACGGATGCGGCTACTTATCAGATGGGACTTAAACCAGAGCAGTTCAAGAATAAGAGTGCCAACTTTACAAATGTAACATTTGAAGTAGTAGACGGAAGTCTTACAATCAATCCTCGTAACGTGACACTGACATCTGCAACAGACAGTAAAGTTTACGACAAGAAGCCGCTGACAAATGATACGGTTACAGTCGGTGGTGACAAATTTGTTGAAGGCGAGGGTGCGACATATAAAGTAACCGGAAGCCAGACAGATGTCGGAACAAGTGATAATAAATTTAGTTACAAATTAAAAGACGGCACAAAAGCCGGAAACTACAACATCGTTAAGGCAGAAGGTAAATTAACTGTAACAGCAGACGAGAATGAAATCGTTGTTAATATCGTAGGTAATACAAAGACTGAGAAATACAATGGTAAAGAACAGTCCGTAACAGATTACACAGTTGAAAGCATCCAGAGCAATGGAAAAGCTTACAGCAAATATACAGAAGACGATTTCTCGTTCAGTGGAACAGCAGAAGCAAAAGGAAAAGATGCAGGTTCCTATAATATGGGATTAAAAGCATCTGATTTCACAAACACAAATAAGAACTTTACAAAAGTTACATTTGTAGTTACAGATGGTAAACTCACCATTGAGAAACGTAAAGTTACATTGACATCTGCGGATGCATCCAAAGAATATGACGGTACTCCACTTACAAGCAATGAGATTACAGTTGGCGGTGAAGACGGATTTGTTAGTGACGAAGGTGTTACTTATACAGTAACCGGAGCACAGACAGCAGTCGGAAGTAGCGCGAACAGCTTTACTTACATTGCCAATGATAAAACGAACCTTGAAAAGAACTATGAGATTACAAAGACAGAAGGCACATTAACTGTTACAAAGAATAATACACAGGAAGTAACGGTTTACATTACCGGACATACAGGTTCTAAGATGTATAACGGTAGCGAACAGTCCGTAACAGGTTATGATGTAAGAACAAGTACAGGTCTGTATACAACAAATGATTTCACATTCAGCAAAGAATCAGCAAAAGCAAAAGGAACGGATGCCGGCGATTATGCAATGGAGCTGAAAGCATCCGATTTCACAAACACCAGCAAGAACTTCAGCAAAGTGAAATTCGTAGTTAAAGATGGAAATCTCACAATTACGAAGAGAAACGTTACGTTAAAAACTGCGGATGCCGAGAAGGTATATGACGGAACAGCATTAACCAAAGATGGCGTGACAGTTGGCGGCGATGGATTTGTCGAGGGCGAAGGTGCGACATATGATGTAACCGGAACCATTACAAATGTTGGTGAAAAAACAAACGCATTTACTTACACGCTGAAGGATAATACAAAAGCTAAGAACTACAATATCACGGAAACACCTGGTACTTTGAAAGTTACACCGGTAACAGATAAAGTTACAGTAACAATCAAAGAAAATGACAAGAATGCGAAGTATGACGGTAAAGAACACACAGATTCCGGATATACAGTGAAGAGCATCAGTAACAATCTGTACAGCCAAGATGACTTTACATTCAGCGGAACAGCAGAAGTCAAAGGAACGAATGCCGGAACATACGATATGAATGTACAGGCAACAGACTTTACAAATATCAACGACAATTTCTCAAATGTAGAATTTGTTGTGGAAGATGGTCAGTTGATCATCAGCAAGAGAGTTGTTACTTTAACATCAGGATCAGATGAGAAAGTATACGACGGAACACCATTAACAAAAAATAAAGTAACAGTAAGCGGAGACGGATTTGTCGAGGGCGAAGGAGCAGAATATAACGTAACCGGAAGCCAGACAAAAGCCGGAAGCAGTGACAATGAATTTACTTACACACTGAAAGACAACACGAAGAAAGACAACTACAACATTACAGTTGTAAAAGGAACACTTACAGTTACCAAGGATAAGAACGAAGTTGTTGTAACGATCACAGGTCATACGAACAGTGCAAAATATGATGGCAAAGATCACACAGCAGAAGGATATGACGTAAGCATTAATAATAAGAAGTATCACGCATCTGATTTCACATTCAAGGGAACAGATAACGTTACGAAGAAAGATGCCGGAACATATCCGATGGGACTGAAAGAGTCTGACTTTGTAAATAACAGTACAGATTTTGAAAAAGTAACATTTGTAGTTACAGACGGAAGTCTTACGATTGAGAAGAGAACCGTTACTTTAGGATCTGCAACAGCAAGCAAAGTATATGATGGAACAGATCTGACAAGCAAAAACATTACTGTTGGCGGTGACAGATTTGCAGAAGGTGAAGGTGCAACTTATGACGTAACCGGAAGCCAGACAGCAGTCGGAAGCAGCGATAATACATTTGCTTATGAGCTTAACAAGAATACAAAAGCAGGTAACTACACGATTACAACGTCTGTTGGAACACTGACAGTTACACCGCAGAGTATTACACCAGATCCGGATCCGGAAAATCCAGATTCTTACAAAGGCATTACGATCAATGATCCATCCGATCACATTTATGATGGCGAAGCACACAAATGGGCGCCGGAAGTAAAAGACAAAGATGGAAATGTCTTGAAAGAAGGAACCGATTACGAAGTAAGTTATGACAAAGATAACTTTACGGATGTATCAACAATTAAAGTAACAATCAAAGGAAAAGGTAACTACACAGGAACGGTTACAAAAGAGTACAAGATCACACCTAGACCAGTAACACTGACATCAGCAGATGCGAAGAAAGTTTATGACGGTAAAGCATTAACGAAGGAAGAAGTTGTTGCAAGCAGAGGTGAGAACGAAGGATTCGTTGGAAACGACGGAGCAGACTACAATGTAACCGGAACACAGACCGTTGTGGGAACAAGCAAGAACACATTTGGTTATACACTTAAGAGTGGAACACTTGCAAAGAATTATGCGATCACAAAGGTAGAAGGAACTCTGGAAGTAACACCGGTAACAGACAAAGTTACAGTAACTATCCAGGAGAACAGCGGTAAGTTCACTTATGACGGAACAGAGAAGACCGTAAAAGGATATGAAGTAGAAAGCATCAGCAATAAATTGTACTCTGAAAATGATTTCTCATTCAGTGGTAAGGATACAGTGAAGGGAACAGATGCCGGAACTTATGATATGGAACTTACAGCAAAAGATTTTGCTAACAACAATGCAAACTTCAGCAATGTCGAATTTATCATCAAAGACGGCACACTGAAGATCGACAAGAAAGATGTCACCCTGACTTCTGCATCCGCAACAAAGATGTATGACGGTAAGGCACTGACAAAAGATGAAGTAACAGCAGAAGGCTTTGTTGGAAACGACGGAGCAACATACAACGTAACCGGAAGTCAGACAGAAGTAGGTAAGAGTGATAACACATTTACATACGAACTGAAGAAAGGAACAAATCCGGATAACTACAATATTAAGACTGTAAATGGTGAACTTGAAGTAACACCGTCTGATCAGAAAGTTGTAGTTACGATCAAAGAAAACAGTGGAAAAGAGACATACGACGGAACAGAGAAGACCGTAACCGGTTACACTGTTGAAAATATCAGCAGCAAACTTCCGTATGCAGAGAAAGACTTCGAGTTTAACGGCGATGCAACTGTGAAGGGAACAAACGCCGGAACTTATAACATGGAGTTGAAACCGGGAGATTTCAAGAACATTAACAAGAACTTCAGTAATGTATCCTTCGAGATCATCGACGGAACACTGACGATCGACAAACGTGACGTTACACTGACAAGTGCAAGTGACAGCAAAGCATATGACGGAACAGCACTGGAAAATAAAAATGTAACAGCAGAAGGCTTTGTTGGAAATGACGGAGCAACATACAACGTAACCGGAAGCCAGACAGAAGTAGGTTCAAGTGATAACACATTTACATACGAACTGAACAAAGGTACAAGCAAAGACAACTACAACATCAAGACTGTAAACGGTAAACTGACCATAACAGAAAATGCAGATGAAGTAGTCGTAACAATTACAGAGAAGAGTGGCACTGCTAAATACGATGGTAAAGAACATACTGTAAAAGGCTATGATGTAACAAATATCAGCAACAAGCTTTACACAGAGAAAGACTTTACATTCAGCGGAGACGCAACAGTCAAAGGAACAAATGCCGGAACTTACAATATGGAAGTGAAAGCAGGCGACTTCAAGAATACGAATAAGAACTTCAGCAAAGTAAAATTCGTCATTGTAGATGGAACATTAACCATCGAAAAACGTACAGTGATCATGACAAGTGCATCCCAGAATAAAGTATATGATGGTAAAGCACTGACAAACAAAGACGTAACCGAAACAGGTGATGGATTTGTTAAGGGCGAGGGAGCATCCTACGATGTAACCGGAAGCCAGACAAATGTAGGTAAGAGTGACAATGAATTTACTTACAAACTGAACAAAGATACAAGCAAAGATAACTACACGATCGAAACGAACAAAGGTACATTGGAAGTTACACCTGTAACAACAGCCGTAAAAGTTACGATCAAAGAAAATGGTGGCACATTCAAGTACGATGGAGAGAAGAAGACAGTAACTGGTTATACCGTGAAAGCAATCACTAATCCATTGTATACAGAAGATGACTTTACATTCGGTGGAACAGCAAGTGTAGAAGGAACAAATGCCGGAACATACGATATGGAAGTGAAGGCAGCAGACTTCAAGAACATCAGCAAGAACTTTACAAATGTTACATTTGAAGTAGAAGATGACCAGCTGGTAATTGAAAAACGTAAAGTAACATTAACAAGTGCAACCGACAAGAAGGTTTACGATGGAACAGCGCTGAAGAACAATGAAGTTACTGTAACAGGTGACGGATTTGCAGTAAATGAAGGTGCAGCATACGACGTAACCGGAAGCCAGACAAATGTAGGTGAAAGCGACAACGCATTTACTTACGTACTTAACAAAGGCACAGATGCCAAGAACTACGAGATCACCAAGACAGAAGGTAAGCTGACTGTTACACCGGTAACAGACAAAGTAACTGTAGTTGTTAAGGAAAACAGCGATACAGTAAAATATGATGGAACAACCAAATCCGTAATTGGATACACGGTAAAGAGTATCAGCAATCCACTGTATCAGACAAAAGACTTCATATTTAACGGAGATGCAAGTGTAAACGGAACAGATGCCGGAACATACGATATGGAAGTGAAAGCATCCGATTTCGCAAACATCAGCAAGAACTTCACAAATGTAGAGTTCAAAGTAGAAGATGGCACACTGACCATTGAAAAACGTAAAGTAACATTGACAAGTGCAAGCGACGAGAAAGTTTACGATGGCAAAGCACTGACAAATGCTCAGGTAGATGTAGGTGGAGATGGATTTGCAACAGGCGAAGGAGCATCCTATGATGTAACCGGAAGTCAGACAAATGTAGGTTCAAGCGACAACACATTTACATATGAATTGAATTCTGGAACAAACAGTAAGAACTACACAATTACAACAAAAGAAGGAACGTTAAAGGTAACACCTGTAACAGATTCCGTTGTTGTAAAAGTAAAAGAAAACAGTGGCACAGAGAAATACGATGGAACGAAGAAGACCGTCGAAGGTTATACAGTGACAAGCATCAGTAACCCGCTGTATACAGAGAAAGATTTCGAATTTAACGGAACAGCAAAAGTAAGTGGAACAAATGCCGGTGAATACGACATGGAAGTGAAAGCATCTGATTTCGCAAACATCAGCAAGAACTTCACAAATGTTACATTCGAAGTGGAAGACGGAAAACTGATCATCGAAAAGAGAAATGTCACATTAACAAGTGCAAACGACAGCAAGGCATACGACGGAAAAGCACTGAAGAACGATACAGTAACAGTAAGTGAAGATGGATTCGTAAAAGGCGAGGGAGCATCTTATGATGTAACCGGAAGCCAGACAGAAGTCGGCGAGAGCGATAACACATTTACTTACAAGCTTAATAAGGGAACAGACGAGAACAACTACAATATTAAGAAAGTAGAAGGAAAACTCGTTGTAACCGCAAGCAAAGATGAAGTAGTTGTAACAATTACAGAAAACAGTGGAACATTCAAATACGATGGAACAGAGAAATCTGTAAGCGGATATCAGATAACAGACATCAGCAACAAGCTGTATACCGCAAATGACTTCAAGTTCAGCGGAAACGCAAGTGTGAAAGGAACAAAAGCCGGAACTTACGATATGGAAGTGAAAGCATCTGATTTCAAGAACACAAATAAGAACTTCGGCAAAGTCACATTTGTCATCGTAGATGGAACATTAACCATTGAAAAACGTAATGTAACTCTGACAAGTGCTTCTGTAAGCAAGGAGTACGATGGAACTGCACTGACAAGCAAAGATGTAACTGTAACAGGTGACGGATTTGCAGCAGGCGAAGGAGCAGCATACGATGTAACCGGAAGCCAGACAAATGTAGGTAAGAGCGATAATGAGTTTACTTACAAGCTGGACAAGGGAACAGACGCTGACAACTACGTGATCAAGACAGAAAAAGGTACTTTGGAAGTAACACCGGTTACAAGCGAAGTAGTTGTTAAGATCAAAGAAAACAGTGGCACAGAGAAATATGACGGAACAGAGAAATCTGTAAACGGATACAAAGTAACAAGCATCAGCAACAAGCTGTACACAGAAAAAGATTTCGAGTTCAGCGGAGATGCAAGCGTGAAGGGAACAGATGCCGGAACATACGATATGAATGTGAAGGCAGCAGACTTCAAGAATATCAGTAAGAACTTCAGTAAAGTGAAATTCGAAGTAGAAGACGGACAGCTCGCAATCGAGAAACGTAAAGTCACACTGACAAGTGCATCAGACGAGAAGGTTTATGACGGAACAGCACTGAAGAACAATGAAGTAACTGTTGGCGGAGACGGATTCGCGACAGGCGAAGGTGCAGCATATGACGTAACCGGAAGCCGCACAAATGTAGGTGAAAGCGACAATACATTTACTTACAAGCTGAACAAAGGCACAAAAGCCGACAACTACGATATCACAACAAAAGAAGGAACACTGAAAGTAACACCTGTAACAGATAAAGTTACAGTTAAGATCAAAGGTAACAACGATAAGTTCAAATATGACGGAAGCAAGAAGACGGTTGAAGGCTACAAAGTAGTTGATATCAGCAACAAGCTGTACACGGAGAAAGATTTCGAGTTCAGCGGAACAGATAAAGTGAGCGGAACAGATGCAGGCTCTTACGACATGGGTATGACAGCAGGAGATTTCGCAAACATCAGCAAGAATTTTGCAAATGTTGTATTTGAAGTAGAAGATGGACAGCTGGTAATTGAAAAACGTAAAGTAACGATGACCAGTGACTCCGGAAGCAAAGCTTACGATGGTGAAGCACTTACCAAGAAGCATGTAACAGAGAGCGAAGATGGATTCGCGAAGGGCGAAGGAGCAGCATACGATGTAACCGGAAGCCAGTTATATGTAGGTGAGAGTGATAACGAATTTACTTATGAACTGAACAAAGGAACGAAGGCCGATAACTACGACATCACAGTTGTAAAAGGAAAGCTGACCGTAACTGCAAGCAAGGAAGAAGTAGTCGTAACGATCACAGAAAACAGTGGAACATACAAATACGATGGAACAGAAAAATCCGTAACAGGATACAAAGTAACAAGCATCAACAATAAGCTGTACAGCAAAGATGATTTCGAGTTTAGTGGAAATGATAAAGTAAGCGGAACAGATGCAGGATCTTATGATATGAATCTGAAAGCTTCAGATTTCAAGAACACAAATAAGAACTTCGACAATGTGAAATTCGTCATCGTAGATGGAACACTGACCATCGAGAAACGTAAAGTAACAATGACCAGTGAAGATGCTGGCAAGACATATGACGGAACCGCGCTGACAAATAAAACTGTAAATGAAAGCGGAGACGGATTCGCAGAAGGCGAAGGTGCAACATATGATGTAACCGGAACTCAGACAAATGCAGGTTCAAGTGATAACACATTTACCTACAAACTGAACAAGGGAACAAAGGCTGACAACTATATCATCGAGACAAAAGAAGGTAAGCTGACAGTCACACCGGTAACTGCAGAAGTTACAGTAAATATTAAAGAGCACAGCGGTAAGAAACTGTATAACGGCAGCGAACAGAGCGTAAGCGGCTATGATGTAACAAATATCAGCAATGCACTGTACAAAGTAAAAGACTTTGAATTCGGCGGAAATGATACGGTAAGTGGAACAAATGCCGGAAGCTATGAGATGAACATTACACCGGCAGACTTCAAGAACATCAGCAAGAACTTTACAAATGTCAAATTCGTGATCGAAGATGGCAAGCTGGTAATCGAGAAGAGAAATGTCACACTGACATCCGCATCCGATGAAAAAGTTTATGACGGAAAAGCATTGACAAATGATACAGTGAAAGTAAGCGGAGATGGATTTGTACTTGGTGAGGGCGCAACATACAACGTAACCGGAAGCCAGTTAGATGCAGGCGAAAGCGACAACGCATTTACATACAAACTGTTTGACAATACAAGCGCTGATAACTACATCATTAAGACAGAAAAAGGTAAATTAAAAGTTACACCGGTAACAGACGAAGTAGTCGTAACAGTCAAAGGAAACAGCAAAGATGCAACTTACGACGGCGACGAAAAGACAGCAGAAGGTTATAAAGTAACAGACATCAGCAACAGCCTGTACACAGACAATGATTTCACATTTACAGGTGATGCAAGCGTGAAAGCAACAGATGCCGGACAGTACTGGATGGATGTGAAGTCTTCCGACTTTACAAATATCAGTAAGAACTTCACAAATGTCAGATTCGTATTTGAAAATGGTGTGCTGACGATCGGAAAGAGAAATGTGATCCTCACATCTGCATCCGACAGCAAAGCATACGATGGCAAACCTTTAACAAATGATGAGGTAACCGTAGGCAGAGAAGGATTTGCGAAGGGCGAAGGCGCAGCATACGATGTAACCGGAAGCCAGTTAAATGTCGGAACCAGCGACAACACATTTACTTATGAACTGAATGCCAATACAAAGGCTGACAACTACAATATTGAATTAGTAGAAGGAAAGCTTACTGTAACCGCAGATGAAAATGAAGTTGTTGTAACAATCACTGAGAACAGAGGAAACAAGAAGTACGACGGACGTGCACACAGTGTAAGCGGATACAAAGTAACTGATATCAGCAACAAGCTGTACACAGCAGATGACTTCAAGTTTAACGGTGATGCAACAGTGAAGGGAACAGATGCCGGAACATACGACATGGATGTGAAAGCAGATGATTTCGAAAATGTAAATAACAACTTTGCGAAAGTAACATTCGTGATCATTGATGGTAAACTTACAATCGAGAAACGTGATGTAACACTGACAAGTGCGGATGCAAGCAAGGTTTACGATGGAACTGCACTGACAAGCAAGAAAGTAACTGTAAGCGGAGAAGGATTTGCGAAGGGTGAAGGAGCTACATACAATGTAACCGGAACACGGATCAATACCGGAACCGGCAAGAATACATTTACTTACACATTGAAGAATGGAACAAAAGCAGCAAACTACAACATTAAGAAGGTAGAAGGTAAGCTGACAATTACAGCGGCACCGGTAACACCACCGAATACGCAGAATACGCCGGCAAACCCAACACCACAGAACAGAAATGTTGTTCAGAGAGTTGTAACTTCTGTAAGAAACGTACCTTCAAGAATCGCAAGAGCAGTACAGGAAACAGGCGCGAAGGTTCGTGAGTTAGTAAATGCAGGCGATAACAATGTACCACTTGGAAACCAGAAATTGGATGACCATAAGTGTTGTGTACTCCATTTCCTGATTATGTTGTTAACAGCAATCCTGTATGGATTCTTTACACATAACCTGAAGAAACGTCAGAAGAAGTTATTCGAAGTGAGAGAGGAACTTGATACCGAACTTGCAAAGAGAGGACTTCCAACGACGAAAGAGCAGAAGCAACAGTAGAAAATGTAGCAGGAAAAGGAGGTAAAACATATGCGTTATTATGAATTTGTGCATAACTTAGGAATACATTCCTGGGATATACCGGCACTGATCGTTGCAGTTATACTGGTTGTCATGATCCTGGTACATCACCGGAATCAGAAGAAACGATTAAATGACTTTGAGGATGACCTGGATCAGAAGATCCAGGAAATCCGCGAAGAGATGGCAGAAAACCAGCCGGAAATGGCAGCAGGTGAAACTGTACAGGCAGGAGAAGCAGTTCAGGCAAATGGAACTGCCAAAGTATAAAAAGGAGGTAAGCAGATGAGATATATTATCGAACATACAAAGCTCGGCTTTGACTGGCTCGACCTCCTGGCACTGATCATTCTGCTTGTAGTAGTGATCGTGTGGGCGGTAAGACGCCATAATTTAAAAAGCGAACAGAAAGATCTGGAAGATCAGTTGTCTGACTTGTATGCAGATGACTCTCTGGACGCAGAAGAAGCGGATGGAGAGGAAGCTGACAGTTCTGACGCAGATTAGGCAGAGGAAGCTGCTGATGCGAATGCGGAAGATATAGATTAGTCAGAGAGACTGGATCAAAGCAAAATTGCATAGTCAGAGAGGCTGGGTTAAAGCAAAATTGCTCAGATGAGAAGTGATTAAATTATAAGTAAACATGTCTGAGTGAGTAAAGTGAAAAAAGAGGCGTTGTTTTTGTGGCGGGAGATCCGCTGCAGAGCAGCGCTTTTTTTGGATTATAGCATCCGAAGGAAGATGTCAGTAATAATTCGGCAAATTATGGTGATGGAGGTGGCTTGATATCCCTGATAGAGAGTGTTGGAGAAGAGGGGATATAGTGAAATATCCCTAAGCGGCCGGTAAGCCAGAAGGAGATACATGTGAGTATCCCCAAATGTGTATTGGAAAGCAGAAGAAGATAAAAGAAAAATTCTTTGCCTATCTTAGCCTTAGTGAGTTAAAATAACAGTATACAATACTTGCAGAGGGAAACTGCAGATATAGAAGGTAAGCTGAAAAACAAGCAAGAAAGCTTACATAGCTGAAGAAAGAACAGGAAAGAGCTTGCTAAAGAACAGGAGGAGAAAAATGGCTAATAATTTCAATTATTATTCACCGACGGAAGTTGTATTCGGAAAGGGGACACATGCACAGACAGGCGCATACGTGAAGAAATATGGCGGAACAAAGCTTCTGATCGTGTATGGAAGTGACCGGGTGTTGAAAAATGGGGTGATGGATGCGGTTACGGAATCTGTAAAGACAGAAGGAATTACATATGAGCTGCTTGGTGGTGTTGTGCCGAATCCACATTTGTCCAAAGTATATGAAGGAATCGAGCTCGGCAAGAAAATGGAAGCGGATTTTGTACTGGCAGTCGGTGGAGGATCTGTCATCGATACCGTGAAAGCGATTTCCTATGGACTGGCGGAGCCGGAAGAAGATGTGTGGACCTTATTTGCACATACAAGAACGGCAAAGAAATTCTTGCCTGTAGCGTCCGTTTTAACGATTGCGGCAGCAGGAAGCGAGACAAGTAACAGCTGCGTTATTACAAAGGCAGATACGAAGGATAAGAGGGCTTATGACGATGATATCAGTCGCCCGAAGTTTGCAATTATGAATCCAGAGCTTACCATGTCCCTGCCGGACTATCAAACAGAGTGTGGCTGCGCAGATATCATGATGCATACCATGGAGCGCTATTTTACAAATGGCGGAAATATGGAGCTGACAGATGCCATCGCGGAGGGCTTACTGCGCACCGTCATGACATATGCAAAGATCTTGCATACGGACCCGGAAAATTACGAAGCGAGAGCAGAAGTAATGTGGGCCGGTTCACTGGCACATAACAATCTGACCGGTTGTGGCAATGATGGTGGAGATTTTGCAACCCATATGCTGGAACATGAGATGGGCGGAATGTTTGATGTGACACACGGCGCCGGTCTTGCAGCAATCTGGTCAAGCTGGGCAAGATATGTATGCAAAGACGCGCTTCCAAGATTCGAACGCTATGCAAGAAACGTAATGGGCGTGACCGGAGAAGGTACAGACGAAGAGATCGCTGAAAAAGGAATCCAGGCAATGGAATCATTTTACCGTGAGATCAATATGCCGACAAATATGCAAGAACTTGGAATCAAGCCTACAGATGCTCAGATGCGAGAAATGGCAAAAAGATGTGCCGCAGCATGTGGCGGAAGCCAGGGATCTGCAAAAGTATTACATGAGGAAGATATGTACGAAATTTACAAGTTATCCCAATAATGTGGATAACTTCGTGGAAAAACGGGGGATAATCTGTGGAAACCATGTGGAAAATAAAGAGGGGACGGGGCATTTTTAGAAAGTGCCAGGTGCAAATTAAAAAGGGGACGGGGATTTTCTAGAAAATCCCCGTCCCCTTTTTAATTTAAATCGCAAGCTTCAGAATCTCAACAAACTCTTTCACATGCAGCGGTACGTAATGTCCTACCGGAGTGGTGTCATTGTGTGTAGCTCTGTTAGCCATTTCTTCGAAGTGTGCATCGTCGATTTCCATCTCTGTAAGGGAAGTACGAAGATTCAGTGACTGGAAGAATTCTTTTAACTTATCAGCTAAGATGTAAGCAAGTTCTTTTTCGGTGTAGTTGTATGGATCAGCATCGAATACACGAACAGCAAGCTGGGCAAGTTTGTAAGGCTTAACTTCAGCCATGTATTTGCACCATGCTATGAGAATTACTGCCATTCCTTCGCCGTGTGTAATACCATACTGGGCGCTGAGCTCGTGCTCGATTCTGTGTGAACCCCAGTCAGCGGCACGTCCTGTATCCAGAATTCCGTTGTGAGCAACAGATGCAAGCCACTGGATCTCGGCACGGGCATCATAGTTTGCAGGATCTTTCATCAGACGTTTGGCATTGATCATTGCTGCCTGAACAGCACCTTCGATCATGTAGTCAGTTGTATCGGTGTGAGCAACATCAGAGAAATATCTCTCTAACAGGTGGGAGAGGATATCAGCACATCCGCAGGATGTCTGGTATGCCGGAAGTCCCATGGTATATTTTGGGTTCATGATCGCAAATTTCGGAATGATCATGTCATCTTCGAATCCTAATTTCATCAATCCGTTAGAAACGATTGCTGCATTGGATGTCTCAGATCCACTTGCCGGAAGAGTTGTGATAGCGCCAACCGGAACTGCTGTTTCCGGTGTTGCTGATCCATCAAAGAAATCCCATACATCTCCATCGTAAGGAATACCAAGTGCGATGGATTTTGCTGTATCTACAGAACTTCCGCCGCCTGCAGCGAGTACGAAGTCTGTCTTGTGCTCTTTACAAACTTTAACAAGGTCACGGATCAGTTCGATCTTCGGGTTCGGAACAACTTCCCCACATTCCTGGAAATCGATTCCAAGTTTATCACAGGCATCTTTAATAACATCCCAGATGCCAAGTGTTTTGATGAAATCTCCGCTGTAAACAAACATCAGAGAAGTAACTTTATATTCTTTTAAAAGATCGTACATATTATTTTCAGCTCCGTCACCGAAGAAGATGCGGGCCGGGTTTCTATAGTGAAAGTTTAACATTTGTATTGCCTCCTGAGGGTTCTATACCTGATTTATAGTATTTAGCAATAACAAATGGGAATGTTGCATTGTTGCAATTTATCTTCCCATGCATCGGATAGACGTTTATCTGTGATAATCATATCAATATCTTTCAAATCTGTGATCTTATATTCCGCAGTATCTGAAAATTTGGTATGGTCAGCGACCAGATAATGTTTACGTGATTGAGAGATGAAAGCTTTTCTTACCTGGCTTTCGTTCATGTTGTTGTCGAGCAGACCGTGGGTTAAGTCGATGGCTGAGTTGCTGATAAAGCACTTATCTGCAATGTAATAGGATATCGCATCCGTAGTCTGATATCCTGTAAATGAATTGGAACGCTGACGGAATGTTCCGCCAAGTGCAATAAGCTTCAGGGCAGAAGATTGATTGCCAAATAAATTTATAATACGAAGAGAGTTAGTAATAATGGTCATTTTCTGATTCCGTTGTACAAGTTCCTTGGCAAGTGCCAGGCAGGTTGTACTGCAATCTAAAAAAATAGTATCTCCTTCTTTAATAAAGCGATCAATTGCACATGCTGCAAGTCGTTTTTTTTCCTGTGAGAAAAATGTTTCACGTAATTGTACGGGTGCACCTTTGTCATCTGCATCCGGCAGGAATGCTCCACCATGGATACGCTTCAGCTTGTTCTGCGCTTCCATTTCCTTTAAATCCCTTCGGATCGTTTCTTCACTACAATTCAGCTTCTGACTCATTGTGGAGATCAAGATGCTTCCATATGTATGAAGTTCCTCGTCCAGGTGTTTTTGTCTGTCGATCTTTAACATAACTCGTAAATCCTTTCAGTATTGTTATAGGAAAAATATATAATATTATTGAATGCATGAATATAATACCAAAAAAACTCGCATTTTTCAACATTAAAATTGAACAAAATTGGATCTAGTTGTGAAAATGACTATAAAAGTCAAGAAAATACCAAAGAAAGTAAAAAAAATTAACAAAAATAGTGTTGACAAATGTGTATCAATGTTGTAATTTGTTGTTATAGCAAAACAGACGAAGGAGGGTAGACGTAATAAAATGTGATTTTGAGAGGTATTTAGGAAAAATGACATTTTATGTTGAATGCAAGCGCACAACAACATGACACAGTATCAAAATTCAATTCAAGCGAACGTTATTGTTAATGAAGAAACGGATACAAAACAAAAGACCACAAGATAATCCAGGAACTTCATTAAAAAAAGAAAATACATATAACGTTAAGAAAGGAAGAGTAAAATGGAAAACGCTAACAACAAGAAAGGAAGCTTTATGGGGTTATTACCTCTGGTAATATTCCTGGTAGTTTATTTCGCAATGGGCATCGGAACCGGAGATTTCGGTAACTTCCCATTAATGATCGGTATCTTTTTAGCATCCGGAATTTCATTATTTATGAAAAGCCCGGTAGCTGAGAAAAAAACATTTACAGAGAAAATGGTTATGTTCTGCAAAGGTGGCGGAGATGACACGTTGATCCTGATGGTAATCATCTACATGCTGGCCGGAGCATTCTACGGAGTAGCAAGCGGAATGCACGCAACAGATACAGTAACAAACATCGGTATTTCAATTTTGCCGACCAACATGATCCTTCCGGGATTATTCTTAATCGGTTGTGTACTGAGTTTCTCAATGGGAACTTCAATGGGAACTGTAGCAGCCTTGATGCCAATCGGAATTGATATCGCATCTAAAACAGGCGTAAGCTTAGCACTTGTTAGCGGTATAGTAGTAGGTGGAGCAATGTTCGGTGATAACCTTTCCTTCATTTCTGATACAACAATCGCAGCAACAACAACACAGGGAATTGGAAACAAAGAAAAATTTAAAGCAAACATTTTCATGGTTGGACCTGCTGTTATCATTACAGTAGTAGCACTTGCATTGTATCCGATTGATGCAACTAAGATTTCCGCAGGCGGAGCAATCAACTTTGTGAACTTAGTTCCTTATATTTTAATCATTGCATTATCTCTGGCAGGAATGCATGCAGTAATGGCTATGACAATTTCCGTTATTTCCGGAATGGTTATCGGAGTTTTCCACGGAGATTTCTCATTTGTAAAATCATTCACGGTTGTACACGAAGGTATGATGGGTATGCAGGACATGGCAGTCATCGCTATCTTCGTAGGTGGTCTTGTTGCAATCATGCAGTATCTGGGTGGTATCGACTGGTTGCTGAACAAACTGGCTAAGGGAATGAAATCCAAAGTAGGTGCAGAACTTAGTATCGCAGCACTTGTAAGTTTAGTAGACGTAGCAACAACAAACAACACAATTTCAATCATCGCTGTTGGACCGATCGCAAAAGATATCTCAGAAGAGTTTGATATCGCTCCGGCAAGAACAGCCAGCATTCTTGACCTGTTCTCATCTGCATTCAATGGTTTAACACCATATGCAGGACAGTTACTGACAGCCGGTGCTATGGCTAAGATCGCTCCTGTAACTATTATGCCATATGTATGGTATGACATCCTCATGATCATTTTCGGTGTAATCTTTATTGTCATCGGATGGCCGAAATTCAAAGGAAAAGCTGCAAAAGCAAACTAAGAACAGAAATTAAAGACAGAAAGCAGGAATTTAAAAATGGATAAATATTCAAAGCATTTTTTGCTGAATGTTGATACAGCAAAAGAATATGCAGTAGAAAAAGTTGGATATTTTAAAGAAGACGAAAAATTAGAAGCAATCGAGATCGGTGATGGAAACATCAACTATGTATTTAAAGTCTGGAATCCGGAAACAGGAAAATCTCTGATCATCAAACAGGCAGATACCGTTCTTCGTTCATCAGGAAGACCGCTTGATATGCATCGTAATAAAATTGAAGCAGAGATTCTTGGTATTGAAGGAAAATTATCAGAAGGATTTGTTCCGGAAATTTACCTCTATGATGAGAACATGTATGCATTATCTATGGAAGATATTTCCGCTTACAAGAACCTTCGTACAGAGATGGCAGCAGGTAAGACTTTCCCGAAACTTGCAGATGATATTGCAACTTTTATGGCAGATACGCTGCTTCCAACAACAGATCTGATCATGAACAGAGCAGAGAAGAAAGAAAAAGTAAAATTATTTACAAACCCGGAACTTTGCGATATTTCAGAAGATCTGGTATTTACAGAACCATACTATGATTACAAGGGACGTAACATCATCCTGGATCAGAATATGGATTTTGTAAAAGAAAAACTCTATGGAGATGAAGACCTGCATGCAGAGGTAGGACAGCTTCGTGATGACTTTATGAATCATGCACAGGCACTGATCCACGGAGATTTACATTCAGGTTCTATTTTCGTAAATCAAGAAGGAACAAAGGTAATCGATCCTGAATTTGCATTCTATGGACCAATGGGATATGATATCGGTAATGTAATCGGAAACCTGTTCTTTGCCTGGGCAAACAAATACTACACAGATTCTGAAAATACAGAATTCCTGACATGGATTGAGAAGACAATCGGAGAAGTTACAGATAAATTCAAAGAGAAATTCTCAGCAAAATGGGATGCGCTTGTTGAATTCCCGCTGTACAAGACAGAAGGATTCAAGAAATATTACACAGACAAAGTAATGGCAGATTCCTTTGGATATGCCGGAACAGAAATCATCCGTCGTGTCGTTGGAGACTCAAAAGTAAAAGAAGTTACTTCTGTTACAAATGTTGACCAGAGAGTACCGATGGAGAGAGCTTTGATCCAGATTGGTATTAAGCTGATCAAGGAAAGAAGAACTCTGAAAGACGGAGCAGCAATCAAAGCTGTGGGTAAAGAATATTTAAAATAAGTAAAGAAATCACTTTCCGGGCTGGTAAAACGGTCCGGAGGGTATCTATAAGAAAAGGAAGATGTATGATGGAAAGATGTGATCAGGATTTGGCATTCATGCTCCAGTATGAAAATGTAGCATGGTATGAGAATGGAAAAGTAAGAATATTAGACCGTAGAATTTATCCTACAGAGGTAAAATTTGTTGAGTGTACAACTTATAAAGAAGTTGCACAGGCAATCACAGATATGGTTACGCAGAGTGCAGGACCATATACAGCAGCTGGTATGGGAATGGCGCTGGCAGCACACGAAGTAGAAGGAAAGACAGAAGAAGAGCAGATCAAGTTCTTAACACAGGCTTCTTATGATATTTCACATGCCAGGCCGACAACAGCAAACCGTATGGGAATTATCACAGAAGGCTGCTTAAAAGTTGCAAAAGAAGCACTTGCAGAAGGAAAAAGTGCAGTAGAAGCATGTTTCAACAGAACTGTTGATTCTCTGAACAGAAGATATACAACAATGGGTAAAGTCGGAGAGAACCTGGCAGCTCTGTTCCCGAAGAACGGAACAATCCTTACACAGTGCTTCGGTGAGACAATCATCGGAATGATGCTTCGTGCAGCAAGAAAGAACAACAACGATATTAAAATCTTCTGTGCAGAGACAAGACCGTATCTGCAGGGAGCTAGACTGACATCTACATGCTGTGCACAGATGGGATTCGATACAACAGTTATTACAGATAATATGGTAGCTTATTCTATGCAGCACAAAGGTATCGATCTCTTTACTTCAGCAGCAGATACGATCGCAAGAGATGGTCATATTGCTAATAAGATCGGTACTTTCCAGATTTCCATTCTGGCAAAATATTTCGGAATTCCATACTATGTAACAGGAATCCCGGATGAAGACAAAATGTACGGAAAAGATATCGTTATCGAGGAAAGAGATCCTGCACAGGTACTTTCTTACCGAGGTATCCCGAATACAATTCCGGAAGTAAAAGGAATCTATCCATCATTCGATATAGTACCGCCACATCTCATCAGTGGTGTTGTAACAGATAAAGGTGTCTATGTACCGTATCTGTTAAATGATTACTTCAAAGGTGAAGTGAAAGACTTCTACTAAAATTAAAACATTATAGCCGGGACTTTTGCCCCGACTTTAGATAAAGAAAAGAGGTAAGAGCAATGGTTACATGTATGAATAAAGAGAGAAAATATGGCTCTGTTATTTCTAACGGAAAAGTTTCCGTAGACTGTGACAATCCGACAGAATATGGCGGAGACGGATATGTATTCGGTCCACACGATTTTATCGAAGCCGGATATGCAGCATGTTTGGACGTATGCGCACGTAAGATCTGTGAAGCAGATGGAATTGAATTTAAAAAAGTTATTGTAACAGTAGCACTTGATTATCACGATGATAAAAAAACATACATCAGACACAAGATCGAAGTTACAGGAGTTCCGAAAGAAGTATCCGAAGATGTAGCGAAGAGAGCTTATGATGATTGTCTTGTGAAAAGTAATCTTTCCAAAGAACTTGTATTTGAACCACTTGGAGAGTAGATTTAATAGGAAATAGAAACGACAGCGAACAGGAGAAGAATAAAAAGGAGAAAATGCTAAAATGAAATTATTAATCAGAGCACCTTTTATTGAAAGTGAAAGAAAAAGACTTGAAGCTTATTTTGATGAGATTGTATATGATCCGTGGACAACTACCGGAGAGCGTTATTATGAAGATGAGATGCTGGAAGTTCTGAAGAAAGAACAGCCGGACGCACTGATCACAGAGCTTGACCGTGTAACAGAAAAGGTATTAAACGGATATGACAAACTGATTTTCATCGGAGACTGTCGTGCAAATCCGGCAAATATTGATGTAGAAGCATGCAAGAAAGCAAATATACCGGTTCTCTGCACACCGGCAAGAAATGCACAGGCTGTAGCAGAGATGCTGTCAGGACTTCTTGTAAGCTATATGCGTAACCTGGTTCCGGCAGTACAGTGGATCAAAGACGGTAAATGGGTAGAAGGAACAACTCCTTACTACACATGGATGGGAAACGAGCTTTGCGGAAAGAAAGTCGGATTCGTCGGCTTTGGAGCAGTTGGAAAACATGCAGCTAAGATCCTTGAAGCATATGGCTGTGAGATTTCTTTCTATGATCCATTTGTAGATTTTGTAAAAGACAGCTACAAGAAATGTGAACTGGAAGAGATTTTCAAGAATTCAGATATCGTTTCTATTCATCTTCCGGTGCTTGACAGTACTAAGGGAATGATCAATGCAGATTTATTTGCAAAGATGAAAGAAACAGCTATTTTCGTAAATACAGCAAGAAGTGCAGTTGTAGATGAGCCGGCTCTGATGGAAGTATTAAGAAATAAGAAGATCCGCGGAGCAATCCTGGATGTTTTGGAAGTTGAACCTCCGACAGAGGAAGCACTGGAGATTGCAAGACTGGACAATGTACTTCTGACACCACATATCTGCGGTGCAACTTATGAAGTAACAGATCATCAGTCAAGAATTCTGGCTGACCGCATCGATGCATGGATGAAGGAAAATAAATAATTTAATTCAGTTAAATAAGGAGAAAAGCAGATGGAAACAAATTATCTGGTTGTAGATATGGGAACCGGAAATTCCAGAGTAGGACTTGTCAGTGCCGATGGAACCATCTGGGGAATTCGAAATTACGAAAATCAATATTACAAAGATAAACAGTATGAAGATGCACAGTATTTTCTCCCGGAAGAATGGGAACAGAATCTTTTAGACGGCTGTAAAGAGCTGCTGGAGGAGTTTCCGGATCATCCGGTACGTGCGATCACTTCATCCGGAGCCCGAGAAAGTATTGTCCTTTATAATAAAGAAGGAAAGGCTTATCTGGGACTTCCGAATATTGATAACAGAGGCCGTGCATGGATGGCAGAGATTGAAGACTGCACATTCATTTATGAAAAGACCGGTCGCTGGGTAACAGAAGACTTCCCGGCAGCAAAGCTGATGGGATACCGCAAAAAATACCCGGAAGAGTTCGAGAGCATTGCAAAGATCACAAGTCTTAGTGAATGGATCGGAGAGATGTTCACTGGAAAACTGGTCATTGAACCGTCACAGGCATGCGAGACACAGCTCTTTGATATCGAAGAAAAAGACTGGTCCGAAAGACTCTGTAAAGACTATGGAATTTCCATGGACATTCTGCCGGAGATCGCCAAAGCCGGAGATAGCCTTGGCACGATTAAGAAAGAAATGGCAGATGAGCTGGGAATCAGCAACGATGCAGAATTCATCGTCGGCGGAGCTGATACACAGATTGCGCTGAAGAGTGTTGGAATGGGTGTCGGAGATGTTGCGGTAGTATCCGGAACGACTTCGCCGGTTGCAACAATCACAGATTATAAATATTATGACAAACAGGAGCGCTGCTGGACAGATTCCAACCTTGGCGGGGATACTTACCAGGTTGAGACAAACCCGGGCGTTACCGGACTGAACTATCAGAAGATGAAAGCTTTTCTCTTTCCGGATACTTCTTATGAGGAGTTGGAAGAAGAGATGGCAAAACAGACCGAGTATTTATGTACCGCGTCTTTTTCATCCTTATATTTCTCAGAGAAACGTTCTCTGAAAAAGGGTGGATTTGTCATGAAAGCACCATTTGACGCAACGATGAAACCAATCCATCTGATCTGGGCAGTCGTAGCTGATATTGCATGTTCTATCTATGTACAGTACAGAAGTCTGTGCGAGATGACAGGACATGAGAAAGAATACATTTTAGGATGTGCAGGTGGTTTCCAGTCGAAGATGTTATGCCAGCATTTGGCAGATCTGACAGGAAAGAAACTGATCATCCGGGACGGATTCAGCCAAGCATCCATCAATGGCTGCTTAAGAATCTGTAATGCATATTACGGAATTGAATCCGAAAAAGAGACAGAGCAGGCAGAAACGATTTACACACCGAAAGAGGACAGCCTGATTCTGGAATATTACAAAGAATGGTTGAAAAACCGTCAGATGTTAAATCCTTAAGGGAGTTAGCATAGATTATGAAAAAGAAACAGAAATTAATGAAGAAAGAGGGAAAAACAATGTTAATGCAGGAAGAAAGAGAACAGATTGTAGAATATGGTAAAAAGATGAGCGCTGACAGACTGACATCCGGAACAAGCGGAAACATCAGTATTTATAACGCAGAGAAAGGTTACATGGCTATTAGCCCTTCAGGAATCGGATACTTCGATGTAAAACCGGAAGATGTAGTTATCATGGACCTGGATGCTAATATCGTAGATGGAGACAAGAAACCATCAAGCGAGTGGGCACTTCATACAGCAATGTACAAAACAAAACCAGAATGTAGAGCCGTTGTTCATACACACTCTATGTACTGTACAGTATTTGCAACACTTCGTCAGCCACTGAGAGCAGCTCACTATGTAATCGCAGATGCCGGTGTAGATGAAGTACCATGTGCTCCGTATTGCACATACGGAACACCGGAGCTTGCGAAAGCAGCTTCTGATACAATCGGTGACAGCAACGCAGTTCTGCTTGCTAACCACGGTATGCTCGCTTGCGGCGGAAGCTTAAAGAGCGCTTATTCTCTGGCATGTGGAATGGAATTCTGTGCTGAGTTAGAGTACCGTACAAAGACAATCGGTGGTCCTGTATATCTGTCTAAAGAAGAAATGGCAGAAGTACTGGAAAGCTTTAAGAGCTACGGACAGCCGAAAAAGAAAAACTAATTTATCCGACAATTCACATTTTAAAATAATATAAATAACCCTCCATTCCCTTAATATACATTGTATAATTAGAGAAGGGAACCCCTTAAATAAAAGAGCCACCGCGAAAGCGATGGCTCTTGCCCTTTTTGCGAGTGCTTTGCGGTGAAATGGGGACAGGGCTTTTTGAAATGGGGACGGGGCTTTTTGAAATGGGGACAGGGCTTTTGAAATGGGGACAGGGCTTTTGAAATGGGGACGGGGCTTTTCTCAAAAAGCCCCGTCCCCAGAAGCTGCCAGCGGCAAGGTTTGAGAAGTGAGAAAAATGTGGTATAATGAACAAAACTGTCGAAAGTCTGATTTGGACGCATACGGGGAACGGCAGAGAACAGTAAACGAAGGTAAGGGCAATATATGTTTAATAGGAAAAAAATAGGAAGAAGATGTCTGGCAGCGCTTCTTGCACTGTCTTTATGCCTGGGACCGGTGGTGCAGGCAAATGCAGCGAGAACAAACAGTTCAGCAACTGCAAAAACTACAGCCGCGAAAAAGACCGGAAAAAAACGCAAAACAAAAAAGAAGCTGACACCGGAACAGCAGCGGGAAAAAGAATTAAAGAAAGTCTATAAGATGAAGATCCAGTCGAACCAGATCAAGGGCTGGCCGAAAGGACCGGGGACTTACGGAGAGTCCGGAATTGTGATGGATGCCGGTACAGGTGCGATTCTATATGCAAAAAACATTGACACACACGAATATCCGGCGAGTATCACAAAGGTGCTGACAGCATTGGTTGCACTGGAGAATGGCAAGATGGATGATCCGGTTATATTTACAAAAGACTGCGTGTCATTTATTCAACCGGGCGATTCCTCCATCGGGCTGAAAAAAGGGAATAAGATCACGCTGGAACAGGCGTTGTATGCGACACTTCTTGCATCGGCAAATGAAGCTGCGTACGCAGTCGGGGCAAATGTCGGTAAAAATGCCGGACATGATTACAACTGGTTTGTGCAGCAGATGAATGTAAGATGTAAAGAACTGGGTGGAAATAATTCTCATTTTGCAAATACGAATGGTCTGCATGATCCGAATCATTATACGTGCGCCAGAGATATGGCACTGATTGGAAGAGAGTTGTTCAAACATCCGGAATTTTTCAAGATTGTACAGACACTGAATTACACAATTCCAAAATCAAAGACGGTAGAGAAACACGAATTTTACCAGAAGCATAAGATGTTATGGCCGGGTGGCTCTTATTATTATAAATATGCAGTCGGCGGAAAGACCGGATTTACATCAGATGCACTGGCAACATTGATCACGATGGCAAAAAAAGGCGATACGAAACTCGTCTGTGTTGTGATGCGTACACACGGAAGAAATATTTTCCCGGATACGAGACATTTATTCGATTATGCATTTAAAAATTTCAAAAAGACTCCGGTTTCCGGCAATGAGACATCAAAAGATGTCGGGGAGATTCTTGCCGATGAAAACAGCGGTTATGTCATGCTGCCAAAAGGGGTAAAATTTTCAGATCTGAAGATGAAGATGGAAGTAGACAAGAGCATGCCGTCCGAAGCAACATTGACTTATACTTACAGAGACAATCTTGTCGGAAGTGCAAGAGCGAAGCTGAGCCAGTCTTATCTGGATGCACACAAGGCAAAAGTTGAGCCAAAATCATCTGTGAAAAATCAGAGTAAAGTTACAAAACCTGGCAAAACTGAGAGGATGATTAAAAATAAAGACAAAAAAATCCTTCCGGAGAAAATCTGGAAGCAGCTTGCAGCCAAATATCAGCAATACGGAAGAACGAAGAGTTATGAACTCGCCGGGCTGGTGGCTGTTCTGATCGTACTGATTCTGCTGTTTATTGCGCGTTTGATTAAGATGCGACGGTTTAAGAAAAAGCGGAAGAGGAAACGGTAAAGGAGAATGGCATATAAGAAATACTAATACCTAAAATTAAAAAATGTAATATTTATATTGACTTTTGAATCCGTGAACGTTAAAATAAAATCAATCAGTGATTAGAAAATTCGGATAAATCGGATAAATCAGAAAAAACTGTAATTATCTACAAAAAATACTGATTAGAAAGAAAAATTAGAATACACACGGAAGTTTTACGGTTGCGAAAGAAACAGGTGGTAGGAAAGAAATTAGAGCTTCTGACGAGTGTAGTATTCGGACGGAGGTTTAATTATGGAACAGAAACAAGAAAAGTTTAGTACCATAGGTTACATTGCAGCCGCTTTAGGTATGTGTATTGGTACAGGAAATGTCTGGCGATTCCCACGAGTATGTGCGGCGAATGGTGGAGGAGCATTTATTTTAGCCTGGACGATTGCAATGCTGATTTTTGCAGTACCGCTTCTCTCAACGGAGATGGCAATTGGTAAGAAGACCCGGCTTGGATGTATCGGTTCTTTCCGTAATGTTGGTGGAAAGAAATATACATGGATGGGATTTTTCGTGGCAGCAGTTTGTTTTTTCCTGATGAGTTATTATTGTGTACTTCAGGGATATTGTATGAAATATGCGGTAAATTCAGTTACCACATTTAAAGCGAATCTGACAACCGAGACTACATCAGCAATGTGGACAGCATTTACAGATTCTAAATGGCAGGTTATTTTATTCCACGCAATCGGATTTGCAGTTGCATGTTTTATCGTTTATCAGGGAATTGCCGGTGGTATCGAGCGATTCTGTAAAGTAGCGATCCCGTCATTATTTGTCATTCTTGTCGGACTTGCAATTTACGCAGTTACATTAAATGGAGCAAGTCAGGGACTGCAGTATCTTTTTACAATTAAGAAAGAATATCTTCTCAGTCCGAATACATGGATCCAGGCATTTATCCAGGCAGCATGGAGTACTGGTGCCGGATGGGGATTCATTATTACATATGCAAACTATGTTGGAAAAGATGAAGACGTTCCGACAAGCTGTCTGATCATGGGACTTGGTGATAACCTTGGAGCCATCCTTTCAGCACTTGTAGTAATTCCTGCAATCTGTGCACTTTCTGCAACGCCGGAAGCAGCAAATGAGGCACTTAGCCAGGGTAACTTCGGACTTACATTTATTTATATTTATCAGTTATTTACAACAATTCCGGGTGGAAGATTTATTTCATTTATTTTCTTCGGACTGCTTGCAATTGCAGCTATTACATCACTGTTCTCAATGATCGAGGTCGGTGTCAAATGTGTAGTTGACCTTGGCGTATCCCGTAAGAAAGCAGTTGTTGGTGTTTGCTTTGCAGGATTCCTTGTAGGATGTTTCTCATGCTGGTCATTAATCAACATCGATAATCAGGACTGGGTATGGGGAATTGGACTTTTAGTAAGTGGTGCATTTATTGCAGTGCTTGCATGGAAATATGGAGTAGAAAAATTGCGTACAGAAGAAGTCAATGCAAAAGGCGCAGACGTACATTTACCAAAAGCATACTATACTGCATGTATGTATATTATTCCTGTTTTAGTAGTAGGAATGGTTGGCTACTGGCTTCTTCAGACAAAAGAATGGTTCCCGAATACATGGCTGAATCCATTTATTATTCAGGATAATACGGGAACAGTATTACTTCAGTTTGCAGTTGTTATTGTTGTAGGTATTGTACTTTCCAAATTCTTCAATAGTAAAACTGCAAAAGGCGAGATGAAAGAAGACGAGATCGCAAAATAATAGAAAGAAGGTATGTGTTATGACGATGGATGCAATTATTATGATGGTAATTACAATTGTAGGATATGTTGGTGGATTTGTTTACTTTCTTTCAAGAGTGTTTAAAAAAGAAAGAATGAAAGCAAAAGAGCAGAGTAAATAAGTGTTTATAAAATAAGAGCGGTGCACATATGAGTGTATCGCTTCTTTTTTTGAATAAAACCTATTGACATAGTAGGTTTATAGTGATAGTATACTTTACATGAAGAAGAGATAAGGAGATGAACAAGATGATCAGAAACTGTAGTGCAGTGAGAAAACACTGGCGAATGTTAGTTTATCAATTGTGCTGTGTGGCAAGGTGTTGCAGCCGATGTTGCTGCCCACAGTTTTAAGATGAAGTATCATCGCATATTTTATATAGGAAGATGCCATAAAACCATTCGTGTGCAAGCACATCATAGTTTTAGGCTTTTGCCCCTGGCATCATAGAAGAAAAACGTAGAACGGTTACAGATAAATAGAAAGAGGGATTTAAAATGGCAAATATTTATAAAGGAACATTAGGATTAATTGGAAACACACCACTTGTAGAAGTAGCAAATATTGAGAAAGAATTAGGTCTGGAAGCAAAAGTACTTGTAAAATTAGAGTATTTCAACCCGGCAGGAAGTGTAAAAGACAGAATCGCAAAGGCAATGATCGAAGATGCAGAGAGCAAAGGACAGTTAAAGGAAGGTTCTGTGATTATTGAGCCAACATCTGGTAATACTGGAATCGGACTTGCATCCATCGCAGCAGCCAAAGGATATCGTATCATTCTTACAATGCCTGAGACAATGAGCGTTGAGAGAAGAAATATTCTGAAAGCATACGGTGCAGAGTTAGTGCTGACAGAGGGCGCGAAAGGAATGAAAGGAGCAATTGCCAAGGCCGAAGAGCTTGCAAAAGAGATTCCGAACAGCTTCATTCCGGGACAGTTTGTAAATCCTGCAAACCCTGCTGTGCACAAAGCAACAACAGGACCGGAGATCTGGAAAGATACAGATGGTGAAGTTGACATCTTTATCGCAGGTGTCGGAACCGGAGGAACACTGACAGGAACCGGTGAATATCTGAAAGAGCAGAAACCGGAAGTGAAGATCGTAGCATTAGAGCCAGCTTCTTCACCGGTATTATCTGAAGGAAAGAGCGGAGCACATAAGATTCAGGGAATCGGTGCCGGATTTGTACCGGACGTACTCAATACATCTGTATACGATGAGATTTATAAAGCAGAAAATGAAGATGCATTTGCAGCAGCAAAACTGCTTGCCAAGAAAGAAGGCGTACTGGTAGGTATTTCTTCAGGAGCAGCACTTCATGCAGCAATCGAATATGCGAAGAAACCAGAGAATAAAGGCAAGACAATCGTAGCATTACTGCCAGATACAGGTGACAGATATTATTCAACACCATTATTTACAGAGTAAATAACCTGCGAAGTAAGTAAAACATTTGCTGAGCGGAAATGCCTGTAAAAGTGAGTAAAACATTCGCCGGACAGGCATAATCATAAAGTAGATACCATGAGTAGAAATACAGAGTAAACCTAAAATGTTTACTCTGTATTTTGCCAGTTAAAAATAAAAGATAAAGGATTGGGGTAATATGAAATTTTCGAAAAGAAGCCGCTATGGCATACAGGCGTTAATAGATCTGGGGATATATGCAAAAACGGAATGTGTACAGTTAAAGGATGTGTCGGAGAGGAATGATATTTCCGCCAAATATTTGGAGCAGATATTTACTGCGCTCAGAAAAGCAGGATTTGTAAAAAGTATCAAAGGTCCACAGGGCGGATATCTGCTTGGAAAATTACCGGAGGAAATTCGCATATCTGATGTAGTTGAAGCGATGGATGGAAGCTATGAACTGGATGAAGAAGTGTCCGAACTGCCGACTGCACAGGTGATTCAGAGATGCATTATCAATCCGGTCAATGAGCAGACCAATCAACTGCTGCGGGGACTGACCTTAAAAGGATTAGTGGAAAAGACAGAAGAGATTACTGCGTATTCAGCGGAGATGTACTATATATAAACACCAGAGTAACTATTCAGGACTCCATAGAATAAGAAAAGATGATATGTCATGCTTGTATGTAAATAGCATCTTTTCTTATTCGAAAGGTGACTCGAATGAGTCACCGCCCCGATATGAGCAAAATGAGCTGCGAAGCAGCGAAAGAGCACGTAGTGACGTGCGAATTTGCGAATATAGCGGTGGAGTCCAGAATAAAAATGGCTTAGTGACTTGCCACAATATGAGGATAAAAGCAGGGTGTAGCCCTGCGATATCCGAATATTGTGCAGGATTGTGGAAGTGCATAGCACGGAGCAATCCGTAAGGTGTTTATATATAGGAAACAGAAAAATAGAGTCACCGCCCCGATATGAGCAAAATGAGCTGCGAAGCAGCGAAAGAGCACGTAGTGACGTGCGAATTTGCGAATATAGCGGTGGAGTCCAGAATAAAAATGGCTTAGTGACTTGCCACAATATGAGGATAAAAGATTATGACATTAACACAACTTCATTATATTATTACAATTGCACAGACTAAATCTCTGAATAAAGCAGCGGAGCAGCTGTTTGTCTCTCAGCCGTCGCTGACCAGTGCGGTAAAAGAACTGGAGAAAGAGCTTGGAATCACATTATTTTACCGAAGCGGACGTGGAGTTACGCTGACGAATGACGGAACTGAATTTTTATTATATGCGAAGCAGATTTATGGACAATATGAAACCGTAATGGAAAAATACAGCGGTGGTGGCAGCTATAAGAAGAAATTTGGTGTCTCCACACAGCATTATTCTTTCGCTGTCAAAGCGTTTGTAGATATGGCAAAAGCTTATGATATGTCACAGTATGAATTTGCAATCCGGGAGACGCAGACCAAAGAAGTCATTCAGGATGTCAGTACGATGAAGAGCGAAGTCGGCGTTCTCTATTTGTCAGATTTCAACCGTAAATCTATGACAAAATTATTTCGCTCCGCGGGACTGGAATTTCATCATCTGACCATTTGCCAGGCATATGTATATTTGTGGAAAGGACATCCGCTGGCAAACGAAGAATCTATTTCTTTTGAGCAGCTTGGCAAATATCCGTGCCTTGCATTTGAACAGGGAGATGACAGTGCATTTTATCTTGCAGAAGAAATCCTGTCTACGAATGAATATCCGCAGATCATCAAGGCAAATGATCGTGCAACGATGCTGAATCTGATGATCGGATTGAATGGGTATACGCTGTGCTCCGGCATCATCTGTGAGGAACTGAACGGTGATGAGTATCGCGCAGTTCCATTTAAAGATGATGAAATGAACCCGAACAGTGAGATGGAGATCGGGTATGTCACAAGGAAAAACTCTATTTTAAGCCGCATGGGCGAGCATTATATAGAAGAGATTAAAAAGTATCTGCGGATTGAGTAGCCAGTCTGAATTGCTGTACTCCGGCGGAAGTCAGTGATGTTCCGCCGCGTCCTCTGGAACTTTTAATCCAGTTTTTTTCATGTAAATAATCAAAAGCTTTTTTTATCTCATGTTCGGTATAGTCATAATTTAGTTCTTTTAATATTTTCATCCGCCCCATTGGCTGTTGGTAGAGAAGAGACAGAATGCGCTGACATAAAGTTTCTTCTCTGGAAAACAAATCGGAAAATTCCACAGAAGAATTGGAAATAGGTGAATCCTTTTGTGAATGTATGAGATCTGTCTGGGAGGTTGTAATTATTTTTTTGTTGTATCCAGGTGGAAGATCATCCGGTGTTAAAGCTCTGGAACCCATGTATGCCATATATTCAATACAGTTTTGTAATTCGCGGATATTTCCCTTCCATGAATAAGACAGCAAAAGTTCCTGTAGCGCAGGCGTGATAGAATGATGGATTTTAAAACTTTTCAAAAAATGTTCGGACAATGGCAGGATATCATCGATACGTTCTCTGAGTGGCGGGATCACGAGTGTAAACATACTGATACGGTAATACAGATCCAGACGGAAGAGTCCCTGTTCGATCATGTCCGAAAGGTTTCGGTTTGTTGCCGTGATGATCCGTACATTGATCGGAATCGTCGTGCTGCTTCCGAGCTTTCGGATTTCCTGTTCCTGCAGAACACGAAGGAGCTTCGCTTGCAGAATGACAGGCATTTCGCCAATTTCGTCGAGAAATATGGTTCCGTTTTGCGCAAGTTCAAATAAGCCTTTTTTACCACCGCGTTTTGCACCGGTAAAGGCACCCTCTTCATAACCAAAAAGTTCACTTTCCAGTAATTCATTTGAAAGGGAGGCACAGTTGAGTGCGATAAATGGATGAGCACTGCGTGCAGAATACTGGTGCACAGACTGAGCGAACAGTTCTTTCCCGGTTCCGCTTTCTCCGTTGATAAGAATCGGAAAATCTGTAAGAGCCATTCGTTTGGCTCGTTGGATACAGTCTTTCATAACACTGCTTTTACAGATAATATCAGAAAACTGATATTTGGCAGCAGCATTTTTATGGATTGATTTTTTTCGGATCTCATGTTCCAGAGATTCGATTTTTTTTGCATCTTTTAAGATAATTAAGAATCCTTTTGTATCTTTGTAAAGTGAAAATATATGCTTGGAAAATGTATATATTTTTTCTTGTTTTTCTAATTTAAAAATATAATTATCCCGTTCTGACGGATCCGTAATCAGTTCCCGGACTTCCATTGGAAGATAACGGATCAGTTCCCGGGTGTCAATAGTCTGTTCGTTCAAATTCATCATAGACAAAAAAGCCTGATTGACAAAAGCCGGATGGTCACTTGTGTTTAAAAAGAGCAGACCATCATCGATCAGGTTGATCGTCAGAGTTAACAGGTCTTTTGTGTTTGAATAGAGATCCAACGGTGCGTGTGAAAAGTCGCTGTTCAAAATTTCTTTCGATGTCTGATACAATTTCTCAAGCAGAGAGTTCGTTTTGATTTCCAGTGCAACCATCACAGACATTAATGTGTCTGCTGAAATCAGACGCCATCCAATGTCGATAACTTTTGTGATATATGATGGGATAAAACGCATCTGTCCCGGAGTGACCGCAATATCAACACTGTAAGTTTCTGGATTGTCCGGATAAGATGGAACGAAATCAATATGATTGATTCCCAGTTGATAAAGATAAGCAGCCATATCAAACGCAGAAGTACGGTTTGTAGTCATTAACAGGACTTTTGTTCCGGGTACGATATTCATGAGCTTTTTATAACCAGTATTTGAAATTGCTTTTACGCCATGAATAATAATTGGTTCATCGTCAAAATGTTTAAGTATTTCTTCATTATTAATCGGAGAAAGAGCAAGAACAGCATCAGCTTTCAGGTGTTCGCCGATTCCATCTGTAATTGTATGTGTTTCCAGCTCGAATAATCCACCAAAAAAATCTAAAAGTTCCTGGCGGTAATGCATGGCATTTAATAAATCGTAGGTAATTAAAATCAGCTTTTTCTTCATTGAATTCCCATCCTTCTTTGAATATAATGGATAATATCCTGTTTTATCCAATTATATCCTAAAAAATACTCGAAGAAAAGAAAAAATAGAGAAAAAACGCGAAATAAAGCAGGAAGAAAGTTGGCACGGTTTTTGCTCTATATAAATATATCAGTCATAAAGGAGGAGAAAAGGAATGGCAACAGAAACAAAGGAAAAGAGAAAGGGAGCAGAAGAACAGGTACAGGTAAAATGGTATGGTTATATTGCATTACTGGTAGGTATTCTGTTTTTCTCAGGATTATTTCAGAAAGCACCAGGAGCGCTTAAAGCATTAGATTTCAATAATGTAATGGGAAGTTTTGGAACGCTTGGAGAATTAACAAAAGGATCGGGTACGCTGGCGGAAAACTTCCGTGGAGTCGGAGGATCCGGACCGAAGGACGGATGGTTATATGCACTTACATTATTGCCGTCAGTTATGTTTGCACTTGGTATGGTAAAGATCATTGAACATCTGGATGGAATGAAAGCAGCACAGAAATTACTCAGCCCGTTGTTAAAACCACTGATGGGACTTCCGGGAAGTGCCGGACTTACATTGATTACAAGTATTCAGTCAACAGATGCTGCAGCAGCTATGACAAAAGAATTAAGTGATAATGGTTATATCACAGAGAAAGAAAAAGCGATTTTCTGTGCGTTCCAGTTTTCAGGAGCGTCTGTAATTACAAACTTTTTTGCATCAGGAGCCGCATTATTCCCATTTATTGGAGACCTGGCAATCTGGAAACCGCTGGTATTGATTATTGTGTTGAAATTTGTGGGTGCAAATGCAATGCGTTTCTGGGTAAACAAAATGGATAAGAAAGAGGAGGCATAAACATATGGAAGCAAAGACAGAGAAGAAGGGAAATATTATTGACGCATTTGTAGGCGGAGCGAGAAATGGATTTAAGATCGGTACAAATTCTATGGTTCCGAATATTATTTTTGGATTTGCTGTGATTTCAATCTTAAATCTGACCGGATTAATGGAAATTATTGGAAAAGTATTTACACCGATCATGGGAATCTTTGGACTCCCGGGTGTTGCTGCAACAGCATGGATGGCAATTTTTGTATCTATGGGAGGAGCCGCAGGTGTTATCGCCGGACTTTTTACGGCTGGACAGATGACAAGTGCACAGGTTGCAATTATGCTTCCGGCATTATTGCTTTCCGGAGCACAGGTGCAGTTCATGGGACGTATGCTTGGAACAGCTGAACTGGATACGAAATACTATCCTCATATGTTTACGATTGCAACTGTAAATGGAATTATTGCAATGTTGATCATGAATTATTTTATTGTTTAAAATAATGTAGCAGAAAGGAGAAAGAACAATGGCAGAACAGAAAGATTATATCACTTATGTACATGAGGTTTATGATTATTTACATACAATTCCAGAACTGGGATTTGAAGAGTATAAGACATCTGCATTTATTCTGAGTGAATTAAAGAAATGTGGATTCAGGGATGAAGATATTGTTTCGGGAATTGCAGGAACAGGTATTCTTGTGACGATTGATTCTGGTAAACCGGGACCTGTACTGGCGTTAAGAGCAGATATAGATGCGCTGGAATTTATTATCAATGGAGAACGCAAAATTATTCATGCATGTGGACATGATGGACACATTTCTATGCTGTTGGTTGCTGCAAGAGAAATTAAGAACAGAGGACTGGTGAAGGCAGGAAGACTGAAAATTTTATTCCAGCCGGCAGAAGAAAAATTGTTTGGTGCTTTAAAAGTGATTGAATCAGGAGTACTGAATGATGTTGAGGAAATGGTTGGCATGCATTTGCGCCCGAAACAGGATTGCAGATTGGGAAAGGCAATACCGGCAATGTATCATAATGCAAGCTGTATTATGCATTTTTCTATCAAAGGAAAAACTGCGCATGGTTCAAAACCACATCTTGGTGTCAACGTAGCAGATGCACTGTCGCTGTCTACACAGGCTGTTAATATGATTCGTGTAAATCCGGCAATCCCGAGTTCTGTAAAAGTGACAAATGTTAAGATCCCGGGAGAAACATATAATAATATCCCTGAAGAAGCATTTATGGCATTGGATCTTCGTTCAGAAAGCAATGAAGAGATTGAACATATGAAAGAACTGGTTGTCAGAGCTGTGACAAAAGCATGCGAAGCAGTCGGAGCAGAAGCGACATTAACATTCAACAGTGGAGTTCCGGCAGCAGAATTTGATGATGATATGATTAAACTTGCAGAAGAAACGATTCTGGATGTATTTGGCGAACACGGTTCAATTGGAATCTTCAAAAATTCAGGCGGAGAAGATTTCCATTACTATACACAGAAGCTGCATTGCAAAACGACTTATATGGGACTGGGAGCGGATGCAGTTCCGGGATTCCATAATCCAAATGTTGTGATTGATACAAAGGCACTGGAATATGGTGTACAGATTTGGTGCAGACTGGTAGAAAAACGGATGCATGATTAAGAAATAAGGAAAAATAAAATAAACACCCTCTAAGAAGCAGACTGTCATTTTAAGAAAATAAAGTGATAGTCTGTTTTGTTTTTTATTCTCTGAGTTATAGTTTCATTCTATAACTGGATATTTTTCTTATGTATTAGACAAGAATTACCTACCATGTTAGTATGTTTACAGAAACAAAGAAACACAACAAAAAAGGGCAAATTAAGGAAACGCAGTAAGCGTAATATGGAGGGACAAAATTATGGCAGATATTAAGGATTCAAAAAACTGGGGATTTGAAACAAGACAGTTACACATTGGACAGGAGCAGGCTGATCCGGCAACGGACGCAAGAGCAGTTCCGATTTATGCATCATCATCTTATGTATTCCATAACTCACAGCATGCAGCTGACAGATTTGGACTTCGCGATGCAGGAAATATTTACGGAAGACTTACAAATCCGACAGAAGATGTATTTGAACAGCGTATTGCTTCATTGGAAGGTGGTTCTGCAGCACTTGCAGTTGCATCCGGAGCAGCAGCAATCGATTATACATTCCAGGCACTTGCAAAAACAGGTGAGCATATCGTAGCATCCAAGACTATTTACGGAGGAACATATAACCTTCTGGCACATACACTTCCACTTACAAACGGTGTAACAACAACATTCGTTGATCCGGAAGTTGAAGGTTCATTTGAAGCAGCAATCCAGGAAAATACAAAAGCAATCTTTGTTGAGACATTAGGAAATCCGAACTCTAACTTAGTTGATCTGGAAGAGATTGCAAAAATTGCACACAAACACAATATTCCATTGGTTGTAGATTCAACATTTGCAACACCATATCTGATCCGTCCATTTGAATATGGCGCAGACATCGTTGTACATTCAGCAACAAAATTCATCGGTGGACACGGAACAGCAATCGGTGGTGTCATCATTGAAGGAGGAAACTTCGACTGGAAAGCAAGCGGAAAATTCCCATGGATCTCTGATCCGAACCCAAGCTACCACGGAATTTCATTTGCAGACGCAACTGCACCGGCAGCTTTCGTTACATACATTCGTGCAATTATCTTACGTGATACAGGAGCAACACTTTCTCCATTCCATGCATTCTTATTCCTTCAGGGATTAGAGACATTATCACTTCGTGTAGAACGTCACGTAAGCAACGCGCTGAAAATCGTAGATTACCTGGCAAATCACCCACAGGTAGAGGCAGTACATCATCCGTCTCTTGAGAGTGAGTCGAGCCATGAATTATATAAAAAATATTTACCGAACGGTGGTGGATCTATCTTTACATTTGAGATTAAAGGAGATGCCAAGACGGCGCAGGATTTCATTGATCACCTGTCCATTTTCTCACTGCTTGCAAACGTTGCAGATGTAAAATCTCTTGTAATCCATCCGGCAACAACAACACACAGCCAGTGCACAGAGGAAGAACTGTTAGATCAGGGAATTAAACCAAACACAATCCGTCTTTCTATCGGAATTGAAAAAGTAGAAGATTTGATTGCAGCATTAGATGCAGCATTTGAGGCAGTAAAATAAGCCCCTCTTGACGCTAAAAGCGTTCTTTTAGATAATTAATAAAAGCCGAAGTGGAAATACTTCGGCTTTTATTAATATTCAATAATCTGAAGTTCAAATATGGAGCACAAATTTCGGGGATGCTATCAATAGCTTTGTGCTTCAATGACAATATAACATGAATTATCCAGATTTAACATAGGTTTTGTAAACAGAAAAACAGATATAAATTGTGCTCTGATCACAAAAATGATACAATAGTTTCAAAAAAGGAGATGTTTTATGGCCGTAGAACTGGAAAAATTATACGTACAGCTGATTCCAGAGTACAATATCAGGCTTTGTACGCAGAGCTGCTTTGAAAAAAGAATCAGCTGGATACATATGGTAGAGGATATTGAATTTACACAATTTCTGCATGGAAATGAACTACTGTTTAATTCGGGACTTAATTATGAATCCAATGAATGGCTGAAGAAATTTATCGATTGTCTCTGTGAAAAAAATGCGGGGGGATTGATTGTGGGAATGCATGATGGAATGGGATTTCCGCAGGAGATTGTAGATTACTGTAATGAGAAGAAATTGCCGTTATTTTCAGCGTCATGGGACACGCCTTATATCGATATTATGCGGCTTTTCTCGGAAATTTTGCTGAAGAATGAGCAGATTGAGACGAATCTGATAAATGCACTGAAAAATGCAATTTATTATCCGGACAGTCAGGATATGTATCAGAATCATCTGGAACGTAATGGCTTTTTTGAAGATTATTCTTATATTGTTATCCGTATCAGTTGTCACACTTATGATACGGATAAAGGCAATAGTATTCTGGAAGATCTGGAGCGCGATATCCGTTATTCTATGAGGAAGAGTATTATTTACAAAGAACAGGGTATTCTTACAGTTCTGGTAGCCGGTCATTTTGAGGCGTGGGTGAAGGAATGTGTGAGGGATATGTGTGAAAATGATGAGAATATTTATGCAGGAATTGGAATTACGGTGAACAAATTAAATGAGATCCACCGATCCTTTGAATCTGCACAGATTGCATATCAGCTTACGAAGACAGCAATTCCGAAGAATTATCTTGTATATAATGAGCTTGGCATTTACAAAATACTGACTGACTTTAAAGAACCGACATTATATACGAAATTTGTGGACGAGACACTGGGCAGTCTGCTCCAGTATGACAGAGAACATCAGACAGATTATGTGGCAATCCTGCAGGCATATTTTGAGAATGAGTGCAGCACAGTCTGCACAGCACAGGCATTATACTGCCATAAGAATACACTGACTTACAAATTGAATGCTATCAAAGAAATACTGGGGTATGATATTTTAAATAATGAGAACCGCACAAAGATTATGCTTTCATTTTATATTTTGCGTATCGGCGAGATGTGGTATAATAATCGTAAAGCTTAAAAGGGGACGGGGCTTTTCTAGAAAAGCCCCGTCCCCTTTTAAAAGTACTCCACATTTCCCACAGGGAATGTGGAGGGAATGATGTGAAATATGTGGACAGGAGGAGAAGACTATGGATGAAAATCGTATCAAGAGAAATGTGCTCCTGGGCGAGCGCATGATTAAGAATTTGGAAACCCGCAATATGGAAGGCTACTATGCGGACTCTAAGGAAGAAGCATTGCAGATCGCACTCAGGCTCATTCCGGAAGGAAGTTCAATTGCCTGGGGCGGTTCGATGTCGATCGCCGAGATCGGATTAAAGGATGCAGTCTGTCAAGGTAATTATAAAGTTTATAATCGTGATGCGGCAAAGGACAAAGAAGAAAAACGGAAAATTGAGCTGGCAACTTACGACAGTGATTTCTTCCTGACAAGTGCTAATGCGATTACGGAAAGTGGTGTGCTTGTAAATATTGATGGCAATGCCAATCGTGTGTCCGCAATTGCATATGGACCGAGAAATGTTATTATGATCATCGGTATGAATAAGGTTACAAAGGATCTGGAAAATGCATGGTCCCGCGCAAGAAATGAGGCGGCGCCGATCAATGCGCAGCGCTTCGGGCTGGATACACCTTGCTGCAAAACAGGTTCCTGCTTTGACTGTAAGAATCCGGACACGATTTGCTGTCAGTTTCTGGTGACACGTTATTCTAAACATCCAAACCGGATTAAAGTAATCCTTGTAAATGAAGACCTGGGATTTTAGAAAATATTAAAAATCTGACAGTAGAATTAAGATTCTGTTATTGACGAATACCTGTGCATTTGCTATAATAACAAATGCACATAGATGGCGCCATAGCCAAGTGGTAAGGCAAAGGTCTGCAACACCTCTATCACCAGTTCAAATCTGGTTGGCGCCTTTATAACAAAAATCCTGTCCGATTCGGGCAGGATTTTTGTGTTATGGTGACGAGAAAAATGCGAAAAAGGACACGGTGGAGTGTATGAGACTTGAATTACGACAGAAACAAAAACAGATTTTGACAGAGAAAATGATACAGTCCGTGGAAATTTTACAGATGACTTCGCAGGAATTAAAGGAATATGTGAATGAAGTAATGCTGGAGAATCCGGTAGTAGAATTGGATGAACATGTAAAAGAAAATACTGGAACAGAATCTATTGAAGAAAGGCAACAGCAGACATCTGCAGAGGAACAGTATCATTATCTGACACAGAGACAGAGCGATGATGATGATATTTCCAATCTGAAAAATAAATGGAATGTGGATCCAAACGACGAAGAAACACTGCAGGACTATCTCTGGTCGCAGCTTTTATGGAAGGAGTACAGCGACAGGGATGAGAAGATTTTAAAATTTATTCTGGACAGTCTGGATGACCGGGGATATCTCACAGATACTGTAGAAGATATTGTGGACAGTGTAGGTGAGACGAAAGAACATATAATACAGCTTATAGAAGAGGTGCGTACATTGGAGCCGGCAGGTGTTGCAGCAATGAATCTGCAGCAATGCCTTCAACTGCAATTGCAGCGACGGGGGGAACTGGATCATAATATGGAAAAACTGGTGACAGAATGTCTTCCGTTGCTTGGAGAAAATAAAATTCCACAGATTGCAAAAAAGATGAAACTCTCAATAGATGAAATTTTAGTTATGTGTGAACGACTGAAAACGCTTTCCCCAAAGCCGGGTGGATCTTTCAGTAACAGACAACAGATGAAATACATTATTCCCGATGTAATTGTTGTGAAATTTAAAGAATATTACGACATTCTGTTAAATGACTGGATGTATGCCGATATATCGATCAGTCCATATTACAGTCAGATGCAAAAAAATAATTCATCTCAGGAAGTGAAAGATTATCTGGAACAGAAGATAAAACAGGCAAACTGGGTGAAACAGAGCATAGAGCAGCGAAATACAACTTTGTTAAAAGTGGCAAGAGCAATAGTAGTACATCAAAAAGATTTTTTTGAACATGGCAGTGCATATTTAAAACCATATCGTCTGGCAGACGCAGCGGAAGAGATCGGAATACATGAATCGACAGTGAGTCGTGCGGTGAATAAAAAATATTTGCAATGCAGCCAGGGGATTTTCCCGTTAAGTTATTTCTTTGTTCGTGGTATGCAGGAAAATGCAGAACAATCCGGTGCTGCTATTAAGGGGATGATAAGAGAATTGATAAGACAGGAAAACAAAAAGAAACCGTACAGTGATGCGGTTATAACAAAATTATTAAATGAAAAGGGAATCCAGATTTCCAGAAGAACCGTTGCAAAATACCGGGATCAGGAAGGAATACCGGGAGCATCCGGAAGAAAGGACTGGAAACAGGACTCCGTTGTCTGATTTTTAACTGTTCTTTATAAATGTCGTGTGGCATTTTGGGCAGGTGATCTCAATCCGTCCTTTGCCACGTGGGATTCTTATTTTCTGCTTGCATCCCGGACACCGGTAAATATGATGTGTCTTGCGCTGCAGCATCATACTTTTCTTATGGAAGAACCAGCTGCGGATCTTCGCGGTCTTTCCAAGAAAGAGCTGATTTTCGTGGGAACGTTTATAAATATTTCTGGAAAACATCCGGTAATAGGAATAAATAATGAGCACCCAGGAAAGGAGAGACAACTTGGAATTAGATGTCCATCCGGCGATCAGCATAATTGCGAGTCCCAGCCCGACTGTCCATTTTCCTAATGTATCTATTCCGTATCTTCCATACATGAATTGCATAAATTTTTCTTTGAACCGATTCATATCTCACACCTCTGATTTCTATAAGATTATTTCTATATTTCATAATGATATACCCACAGATTTTAAAGTCAATTAAGAAGAAGTGAAAGGTCATTAAAAAAGTATAAAATGATGTTTTGACAAAAAAATTGGGGGAGGCTATACTGAAAACATCTATCATATAAATTAAAATATTTTATATTTCATAAAACTTATCCGGGAATTTATTTGTCTAATATGAAAGCCGGAAAAGGCAAAAAAGTGAAGATTACTGCAAAGGCGAAAGACGGCTCAGGCAAATATGGAACAATAACGATTAAAATTAAATAAATAATGCGAGAAAAAGGCAGCTATAGAAAGCTTTTCTGTTATGAGGAGGTGATGAGCTGTCTTTTTTAATAATGAGAACTGGAAACGTCGTTTCTGATATATAAAACTCTTCGGGAGGAAGTACACTCTTTTTTGAACACCGATTATGGTATTTTATTGGTTTATTATAGTAGAAAAACCAAAGGAGACGCGTACTTGCGAGGACAGCAGAGTATTGCAGAAAATTGCATCTGGCACAAGAATGGGGGGGAAGGCACACGCTTTATTAATTGACACTGGTAGAAGTAGGCAAGGCTTGTTATAATGTAAAGACAATAGTTGAAGGAGTGGTGCGGATGAGTGAAAGAAAACATCACAGAGGAAGAAGGAAGAAAAATAATTTACTACTGAATATCATTTTAGTAATTGCGGTGATTGTATTCTGCGTTTCCGGATATAACCTTCTGAAAATCGGAAAAGGCTACAAAGACGGACAGGATGAATATAAGAAAGTACGCAAACTGGCGGTGACACAGGATAAAGATTCGGGAAGATCCGTAGATGAGTTTCAGGTGGATTTTGATAAGTTGAAGAAAATAAATGCAGATACGATAGGGTGGATTCGTTTTTCTCCGAAACCGAAGGAAATTAATTATCCGATTGTGCAGGGGAAAGACAACCAGACTTATCTGCATAAAACATTTTCAAATAATGAGAATACGCTGGGAAGCATTTTCTTAGATTCAAATGCAAATGCGGATTTTGCAGACGGCAACAGTATCGTGTACGGGCATCGCATGAAAGATGGCTCCATGTTCCGGCATTTGCAGGATTATGATACGAAGAAATTCTGGAAGAAATATCCGTATTTTTACATTTACACATTAGATGGAAGAAAATTAACTTACATTATATATGCTGCGGGAGAGACGACAGAGAAATCCGATGTGTACCAGACAGATTTCTCGGATGATGCAATGTTTCAATTATTTACGAAAGCAGCAAAAAGTATGGCACTCTACGATACTGGCGTAGAGGTGACAAATAGTGACAGTTGTGTTACACTTTCTACCTGCACAGGAGCCAGTGATGAACATCGTTTTGTTGTGATTGGCGTAAGAGTGCAGGAAGAAGAGCTGGAGTAAGGGGGAATTAAAATGGCTTATATATATGAAGTGGGCGATATCGTTACATTGAAGAAACCGCATCCGTGTGGAAGCAAAGAGTGGGAGATCCTGCGTGTTGGAGCGGATTTCCGGCTGAAATGTATGGGGTGCGGACATCAGATCATGACCGCGAGAAAGCTTGTTGAAAAAAATACAAGAGATTTGAAGAAAAAAGCTTGAAACAATTAAGCCTTTATGTTATCATATCAAATTGTGATACACTATTATTCCGTGTATAACCATGCGCGGAAATCCTTGCTCCCACATAAGCGGGCGGGGGCCAAAAGACCAGAAGGAGGTGCAGGACGACATGAACAAATATGAATTAGCTGTTGTTGTCAGTGCAAAAATCGAAGACGACGAAAGAGCACAGGTTATCGAAAAAGTGAAAGCATTAGTTGAGCGTTTCGGTGGCAAGATCTCTGACGTTGATGAATGGGGTAAGAAAAGATTAGCTTACGAGATTCAGAAGATGAAAGAAGCATATTACTATTTCATCCACTTCGAGTCTGATGCTGAGACTCCAGGCGAAATCGAACAGAGAATTCGCATCATGGATAATGTAGTCAGATATTTATGCGTTAGACAGGAAGCATAGACAGGAAGTAGAGGTATAATATGAATAAAGTAATTTTGATGGGACGCTTAACAAGGGATCCGGAAGTTAGATATTCACAGGGTGATAACTCTATGGCAATTGCCAGATATACATTAGCTGTTGACCGCAGATTCCGTCGTAACAATGACGGAGAGCAGACTGCAGACTTCATCGGATGTGTTGCATTCGGAAGAAGTGCAGAGTTCGCGGAGAAGTATTTCCGTCAGGGTCTGAAGGTAATCGTTACAGGACGTATTCAGACAGGAAGCTACACGAACAAAGAAGGTCAGAAAATTTACACAACAGATGTTGTTGTAGAAGATCAGGAATTTGCAGAGAGCAAAGCAGTCAGTGATGCTAACGCAGGAAGTTTCCGCCAGGCGGCTCCTTCACCGGCACCAGCTCCGGCAGCGGATGCAGGCGACGGCTTCATGAATATTCCAGATGGAATTGACGAAGAATTACCGTTCAACTAAGAATTGAAAGGAGAGTTAATCATGGCTTACGATAAAGGAAATCGTCCAGAAGGCGGCTTCAAGAGAAGAGGCGGCGGACGTAGAAGAAAAAAAGTTTGCGTATTCTGTGGAAAAGAGAATAACGAGATCGATTACAAGGATGTAGCAAAATTAAGAAAGTACATCTCTGAGAGAGGAAAAATCCTTCCGAGAAGAATCACAGGAAACTGTGCTAAACATCAGAGAGCTCTTACAGTAGCTATCAAGAGAGCACGTCACGTTGCTCTTATGCCATACGTACAGGACTAATTTGCACGGCATTTAAGTATGAATAATAGAAAGCCTTTAAGTACTGATAGAATTAGTATTTAAAGGCTTTTTTTGTAGTTGGATTTGCGCCTGCGAATTCTTATAATTTGAGTTATAGGACAAAATGTGTTGATAGAAACCGCCTTCAGCCCTTGAAAATAAAGGGTTGAAGGCGGTTTAATCTTTTTTTAAACAACTTTGAGGGTGGACAAAACGTGTTGATAAAAAGTCTCCAAACCCTTGAAAATAAAGGAACTAAAGGCTTTTAATCTTCCTTAAAATAAGAACCATGGAGGGAAGATTAGATGAATCAAGTAAATTGTCCTGTTTGTGGTATAAAATGTGTGAAGTCTGGAAAGACAAAAGCTGGTTCGCAACGTTGGCTTTGTAAGAATTGCAAAACGTCACTAACGCATAAAATTAATAATGAATCCAAGGAACTGCAAATCTTTTTGGATTGGCTGTTTGGAAAAGAATCTCAATCAACAATGTCTGGAGAAGGAAGATCCTTTAGAAGAAAGACAGCAAAGTTCTGGGATATATGGGCTATGCCGCCAAAGATAGCAGAATCTAGAGATGTAGTATTTCTCGATGGGATCTATCTTGGTCGGAAAGCATGCGTTTTGATTTGCTGTGATGAAAAGCATGTGTTGGGATGGTATTTGTGTCGTTATGAACATGCAGGAGCCTGGATCGCTTTGATGAAACGTATTGCTGAGCCAAGGATGGTAGTGTCTGATGGGGGTACAGGTTTTGCAAAAGCACTCAAAAAGGCATGGCCAAAAGCAAAACATCAAAGGTGTAGGGAACTTCATGAATGGGTAGCAAAAGGCAGGAGTCCTTATGATAATGGCGATTATATCTGTGGAGCCGGTGGGTATCCCCTTGATTTCATCAGTGCTTTGCGAGCCGAAAAAGAATTACAAGATTGGTTTGACAGTTTATCAGAAGCAGAAAAAGAGGCGGAAAGACAGGGTCGCAGTTATCAGTATGCTACCGAAACAGACGAGATTTATTTTGATATATCCACCTTTCAGATACTGATGCAGAAGACGATGACTTGCCCTTCCAATAATATGCGAATCAACAAAAATAATGCAAAATCGGCGGTCTAATTTGACCGCCGATAAAAAATCAAAAAATTTACACACTTTGCTTGACAAACCCAAAGGTCCGGTGGACCTTTTTTAGTCGTTATCGTAACACACCCTTTTTTTGTGCTATCTTTCTTTCGGCAGGCTTACGAGAATGGTAGTTCCTTCTTTGGAGCTTTCTTCCACTTTTACAGACCCGCCGTGAAGTGAGGCAATCTCCCAAACGAGAGAAAGACCAAGTCCTACGCCGCCATGGGCGCGGCTGCGGGATTTATCGACACGGAAAAATGGCTGGAAAATGCTTTGCTGATCTGCTTTGGCAATTCCAAAACCATGATCTTTTATCCGGATCAGATGATATTTCTTATCTTCACAGACGGAAATGCGAACAGCGCCGCTCTTTCGGTTATAGCGAATTGCATTTTCAGTAAGATTAAAAAGCATACGATAGATTAAAGTATCGCTTCCAATGAAACGGGCGTCTCCATCGGAAGACAGCGCGATATGTTTCTCTTCGGCGAGAGGGGCAAGGTCGGTAAATATTTCCTCCACCATCGGAGCAAGTTCGATCGCATCCTCACATGGTACGCTGTTGAGCTCGCTCATTTCCAGAAGGATTTTCGTCATCTGTGACATGCGTTCTGTCTGTTCTTTTATAAGATCGAGAACGTTGCGCGTCTCATCGTCTACATCCGGGTGTTCCATGGAAAATAAATCCATTTGTGCCTGCAAAAGTGCAAGCGGGGTGCGAAGTTCATGGGCAGCATTGCCGGTGAATTGCCGCTGGCTTTTGAATCCTTCATCAAGACGGTCGATCATACTGTTGAAAGAGCGACAGAACTGTCGAAACTCCGGAAGCACATCTTCACTCACTTTCATATCTGATAAATTGTCAGGCTGTACTTTTTCAATCTGAGAGGCAAAGCTTTTCAGTGGCTTTAGTGCATGTCCACTGACAAAATAAGCGAGCGCCGCGCCAAGCAGTGTGACAGCCGCTGTAATATACCAGCTTGTCAGACTGAAGGAGTTCTGGGCGCCGCTTACAATGATCGTAAGCGCATTATCGAGGTCCTTGCTGCTTGGGTCAAAGGATTCGGTTTTGTCGCTGTTTGTATCACTGTAAGTAGAGATGTCATTTCCAATTGTATCCATATAATGCTTACCGGAATAGCCGATCAGGCAATTCATAAGTACGCATGTGACACAGATTAAAACGGCAGTCATTAAAGTGATCCGCCATTGTAAAGATAATTTTTTCATTGGCGTTCCTCCATTACGTATCCTTCTCCTATGCGGTTGTGTATCGGATCGTATCCTAAAGCGGTGCGCAGCTTCTTTCTGAGAGAAGAAATATGCACTCTTATGGAATTGCTGAAATTATCGACGCTGCTGTCCCACACATGTTCAATAAATTCTTCCTGGCTGATCGGACGCCCCTGATTCAACATTAGATATTCTAAAATCCCCGTTTCCTTCCTTGTAAGAGAAATGTCCGAACCTTTGGCAGAAGCTTTGCGTGCCTTTGTATCAAAGGAAAGCTCCTGGCAGGTCAGCACGACGTCGTGCTGTGTGAATCGTCGAAGTGTAAGAGCACGTATTCTTGCGGCCAGTTCTTCCAAATGAAATGGTTTTGTAAGGTAATCGTTGGCGCCGGCATCTAATCCGGCAACTTTATCGGCGACTTCGCTTCGGGCCGAAAGGATCAGAACTTTCGTATCAAAATCATTTTCTCGAAGTGCTTTAAGAACGCTCATGCCATCTTTTCTTGGAAGGTTAAGATCCAAAACGACAAGGTCAAAATGATCCACAGCGAGCATGTCGATCGCAGTCTGCCCATCGTGGCAATAATCTACACTGTATGAAAGGTGTTTTAAGCTGCGTACGATCGTGTCGCAGAGCACCTTCTCATCTTCTACTATTAAAATATGCATATATGTTTCCTCCTGGTATCAGTATAGCATATGGACATAAAATCTTTGTTAAGTTTTGCTTCTTAACAAGGATTTTATACATGCCGTGTTATAATGAGGCAGAAATGAAGGGAGTGATCAAATTGTTTCATAGAAAAAAAGCTATGATCCAGGGCGCTTTACTAATAGCCGCGATATGCATGGTATGCTTCGGAGCAATGCGAGGCGAAGTGGATTCAGTATTCAGTAAGGCAATCCGATTGTGTCTGGAGTGTGTTGGCATTGGATAAGAATAAGAAGAAAAAAACATCTATAATTATAAGTCGTTTCCGTGGATGGATCCAGGCGGGAGCGGCATTGCTTACAAATATACATTTGCCAAATTTTATAAAGGGGAGTATTTACCAAGGTAAAGGGAAAGCCGTATGTGTGCCGGGATTGAACTGTTATTCTTGCCCCGCGGCAGCAGGTGCCTGTCCGATCGGCGCATTTCAGGCAGTGGTAGGCGCATCAAAATTTCGCTTTTCCTACTATATAAGTGGATTTCTGATCCTGATCGGTGTCCTGTTGGGGCGTTTTGTATGTGGATTCTTATGTCCTTTCGGCTGGCTTCAGGATCTGCTGCATAAGATTCCTTGCAAAAAGTTTTCCACAATGAAGTTAAAGCCTCTTCGTTGGATCAAATATATCGTGCTTTTATTCGCGGTTATCCTGCTGCCGGCTTTTCTTGTAAATGATGTGGGAATGTCGGATCCAATTTTCTGTAAATATATTTGCCCACAGGGTGTGTTGGAAGGGGCCATCCCGCTGGCCATCGTAAATGAAGGAATCCGTCAGGCGCGTGGAGCATTATTTACAAGGAAATTAATTATTCTGCTTGTAATCGTAGTATTAAGTATTTTATTTTACCGTCCGTTTTGCAAATGGATCTGCCCATTAGGTGCATTTTACGCATTGATGAATAAAGTATCCCTCTTAGGTATCCAAGTGGACGATCGTAGATGCATTTCCTGTGGAAAATGTGCCCGCGTATGCAAGATGGATGTGGATATCACGAAGACACCTGACCACACGGAATGTATCCGCTGTGGCAAATGTATAAAAGAATGCCCGGCCGAAGCACTTAGGTTTCGATATGGTTTTAGTAAAAATAATAAATGTAAAGGAGATAAATAATTATGATGAAAACAAAACTTTTAAAAACAACAGCTGTAACAATGACACTCATTTTAGCACTTGGACTCAGTGCATGTACTTCTGGTAACAGCAAGGATAGCAGCTCCGGGAAAACTGCCCAGACAGAAAGTGACAGCAAAAATAATCCGGACAGCAAAGAAGAAGCGGCAAAGCTTTATCAGAAGCTGATGCAGAAAGAAAATGATATTCTGGCAGCCAACTCCAAGCTTTGGGAAAAAGTATTCCTGGCAGCCAATAAGAACAATCCGATGATTGAAGATGGTACAAACTATGGAGATTTTCTCCTTAAGACAATCGACGGTGCGAAGGATCAATTTTCAAAAGACGAATTGAAAACATTGAAAGAAGGAGCAGAAGAAATCAAGAAGATCGAAGGAAGACTGACTGTTTTAGAACAGAAATATCCGGATTGCGGAACGAAACCAGGTTCTGGCGACAGCGTGGATGCAAGCGAAGCAGGCATGAGTACATCCGATAATAAAGATGATAAGAGTACAGAAAAAAGTAGTGCGATAAGTTTCCCAGGCTTCAAAGGAAAAGATCTTGACGGCAATGCAGTAGACAGCAAGAAGCTTTTTGCGAAAAATAAAGTGACAGTCGTAAATTTCTGGTTCACTACATGCAACCCATGTGTCGGTGAGCTGAAAGATCTGCAGGCGCTCAATAAAAAGCTTCAGAAAAAAGGCGGCGAAGTGATAGGTGTCAACACCTTTACAATCGACGGCGACAAAGCAGCCATCAAAGAAGCGAAAGATATTTTATCAAAAAAGAAAATTACTTACAAAAATGTATGGTTTGCCACAAATAGTGAAGCAGGAAAATTTACTTCCGGACTCTTCTCTTACCCGACGACATACGTCGTTGACCAGAAGGGTAATATCGTAGGAGAGCCAATCGTAGGCGCCATCACAGCGAAAGATCAGGCAAAGAGACTGAATGAGCTCATTGATCAGGCAACCGAAAATGGGAAATAATTCTTTGTAATTGTTGCCTGCAGTTGATATGCATTTTATAACTGAAATGTATAAAGCAAGGGCGAAAGCTTGATTTTATACAAGCCTCTCGCTCCTTGCTTTATATTCTTTATATCCTTACTAACAATAAAGACAATTCCTATTGGTATTTTCACGTTTCCTGTTGCAATTGGGAGTGTACAATTATTTACACTTCCCTTGTTCCTTCCTGCATTTCTTGCATCTGTTCTTCAAGAATTTTCTGCTCCAGTGCAGCTTTCTCGGCTCCGGTGAAAGCAATATCCGGCAGAAGCTCAAAATAAAAATCAGGATATTCTTCAGCGAGAGCTGCAATACACTCTGACTGGATGGCTTTGAATTTAGCAAGTGATACGAGGTCCTTTTCAAATGTGATATAGACACTGATCCACAGCTTACGTCCTGTACGCAGAATATCATAATACAATTTCTGATAACCATAAGTGCGGATGATCGGTTCCACAAGGTTTTTGATTTCTTCAATGGTGTCTTCTTCCGGTGGGATCAGCATAAGATCACGGAATGCTGTGATAATAGTGCGGATCGGTGCCGGAAGCATGATGACAGACAACGTAATCGTGATAATCTGATCCAGGTAAGGAATAACTGGTTTAAACCATGCAAATGGCAGCAGTATCGGCAGTAAAAAGGCAACTGCCATGCCGAGAGACAGAAAGCTGTCAATTTTCCATCCCTGCATTTCCATATTGATCATAGGAGATGCCATCGTTTTATTTTTTATACTCAGATAAATAGTGACTACAATGCCAAGGAAACATGCGAAAAATTCAAATGACGCAATCGTATGGAAGGATACGATGTGTCCGCCGTGGAGCATCAGATGAATATTATTGAAGATCAGCCCGAATGTTACAGAGACCATGGTGATTCCTTTGACAACAACGAAAATGGATTCAATCTGGGTGTATCCAAACGGATGCTGTTCATTGGATGGGCGGTATAGCAACGGAATAAGGAAAAGCGATGGCAGTAGCATGCAAAATTCTACTCCATCATAAACTGCATCCAGAAGCACCGCCTGTGAACCTGTAAAAATAGCCATGAGAAGCTCGATAACAACAAAAACCAGATTTCCGTATAAAGAAACCGACATAGCTGATTTTTCTCTTTTCTGCGCTTTCTTACCTATATGCATAAAATCCTCCGAATATTGTAATGTTTTATTTTAGTATAAAAGAAAAAAATAAAAATGGCAAATAAAACCTTGACGAAACAAAGCGAAAACTCGTATAATAAAAACGCATATGGAAAGATATAAAACGTTGACGGAGACAGTACGATATAGCAGAACGTCACAGCGAGCCGGAGATGGTGGAAGTCCGGTACAAGTAACGATATCCGAAGATCACTTCCGAGTTGCAGACATCCAAAAGCGCAAGCTTAGTAGATGCTGACGGCATTTCCCCGTTACAGGAAAAGCATATGATAGTATGTTTAGGTGGTTTATAAACGCAGGCACAGCTTTCGTCCTATACAGGATGGAAGCTTTTTTTATATAATAGAAATTGCATTTCCTATTATATAAAAAAAGCCTCCGGCAGAATGCGCACTCGCGCGAAGAGGTAGATTGTTGTAAACAACCGCGCTCAGCGCGGGAATGTGCTAAGGCACATTCTATTTTATTTATCCTATACATGCAAAAAATGTTAATATTCATCCCAATTTTCCCCCACGATGTGGAAAAAAGATGTGGAAAATGTGGAAAACTATCAAAAGATATTAAAAGGGGACGGGGATTTTCTAGAAATGCCCCGTCCCCCATCAGAGAAGGAGGAGAATCATGTATAAGAAAGTTTCGACAGACATGAATTTTGTAGACCGCGAGAAGGCTACAGAGAAGTTCTGGGAAGAGAATCACATTTTTGAGAAGAGTATGGAAGACCGTGAAGGCTGTCCACAGTATATGTTTTACGACGGACCGCCGACAGCAAATGGTAAACCGCATATCGGTCACGTACTGACTCGTGTTATTAAAGATATGATCCCGCGTTATCGTACAATGAAGGGATATGAAGTACCGAGAAAGGCCGGATGGGATACACACGGTCTGCCGGTTGAGCTGGAAGTTGAGAAAGCTCTTGGACTGGACGGAAAAGAACAGATCGAGAAATATGGTGTAGAGCCATTTATTAAGAAATGTAAAGAAAGCGTATGGAAATACAAAGGTATGTGGGAAGATTTCTCTAATACTGTAGGTTTCTGGGCTGACATGGATGATCCGTATGTTACTTATCACAATGACTTTATCGAGTCTGAGTGGTGGGCACTGAAGAAGATCTGGGACAAAGGTCTTCTGTACAAAGGATTCAAGATTGTTCCTTATTGCCCTCGTTGTGGAACTCCGCTTTCTGCACAGGAAGTAGCACAGGGATATAAAGATGTAAAAGAACGTTCTGCAATTGTACGTTTCAAAGTTGTCGGAGAAGATGCATATTTCCTCGCATGGACAACTACACCTTGGACACTGCCGTCCAACATCGGTCTTTGTGTAAATCCGGAAGAAGACTACGCAAAAGTAAAGGCTGCTGACGGATATGTTTATTACATGGCACAGGCGCTTCTGGATACTGTTCTTGGTGGACTTGCTGAGAAATCAGGAAACGAAGGTCCGGATTATGAAATCCTGGAAACATACAAAGGACAGGATCTGGAATACAAAGAATACGAGCCGCTGTACCAGTGTGCATATGACTGCGCAGCGAAACAGAATAAAAAAGCATTCTTCGTTACATGCGATACTTATGTAACACTGACAGATGGTACCGGTGTTGTTCATATCGCACCTGCATTTGGTGAAGACGATGCCAAAGTCGGACGTAAATATGACATGCCGTTCGTACAGTTAGTAGACGAAAAAGGTGATATGGGAGAGACTACACCATTTGCCGGTATTTTCGTAAAGAAAGCAGATCCGGAAGTATTAAAAGATTTGGATGAGAGAAAACTTCTCTTCGACGCACCGAAGTTTGAACACAGCTATCCACACTGCTGGAGATGTGATACACCACTGATTTACTACGCTCGTGAGTCATGGTTTATCAAGATGACAGAAGTTAAAGACGATTTGATCGCCAACAACAACACGATCAACTGGATCCCGGAAAGCATCGGAAAAGGACGTTTCGGCGACTGGCTGGAAAATGTCCAGGACTGGGGTATCAGCCGTAACCGCTACTGGGGAACTCCGTTAAATATCTGGGAGTGCGAGTGCGGATGCCAGCATTCAATCGGAAGTATTGAAGAACTGAAATCTATGTCCGACAACTGTCCGGATGAGATCGAATTACACCGTCCATATATCGACAATGTAACGATCAAGTGTCCGAAGTGCGGCAAGCCAATGCACCGTGTACCGGAAGTTATCGACTGCTGGTTTGACAGTGGATCTATGCCGTTTGCACAGTACCACTATCCATTTGAGAATCAGGATCTGTTCGAGAAGCATTTCCCGGCAGACTTTATTTCCGAGGCGGTAGACCAGACACGTGGATGGTTCTATTCCTTACTGGCTATTTCCACATTGATTTTCAACAAAGCTCCGTATAAGAACGTTATCGTTCTGGGACATGTACAGGATGAGAATGGACAGAAGATGAGTAAATCCAAGGGAAATGCAGTTGATCCGTTTGATGCACTGGAGAAATACGGAGCAGATGCGATCCGCTGGTATTTCTATGTAAACAGTGCACCGTGGCTGCCGAACCGTTTCCATGGAAAAGCTGTTGTAGAAGGACAGAGAAAATTCATGGGAACTCTGTGGAATACTTATGCGTTTTTCGTACTGTATGCAAATATTGATAATTTCGATGCAACAAAATATGTACTGGAATATGATAAATTATCCGTTATGGATAAATGGTTATTATCCAAATTAAATACACTGATCAAAGACGTAGATGATCATCTTGCAAATTACAGAATCCCGGAAGCAGCAAGAGCACTTCAGGAATTTGTAGATGATATGAGTAACTGGTATGTAAGAAGAAGCCGTGAGCGTTTCTGGGCAAAAGGAATGGAGCAGGATAAGATCAATGCTTACATGACTCTGTACACAGCGCTTGTTGAAGTGAGCAAGGTTGCTGCACCGATGATCCCGTTCATGACAGAAGATATTTACCAGAATCTCGTAAGAAGCCTGGATGAGAGCGCACCGGAGAGTATCCACCTGTGCGATTATCCGACTGTAAATGAGGAGCACATTGACAAAGAACTGGAAGATAACATGGAGAAACTTCTGAAACTGGTTGTTATGGGACGTGCCTGCAGAAATACTGCAAATATCAAAAACCGTCAGCCGATTGGAAAAATGTATGTGAAAGCTGATTTTGAACTTCCGGAGTTCTATCAGGAGATTATCGAAGACGAATTGAATGTAAAAACTATGGAATTTACACAAGAAGTTCGTGATTTCACCTCCTATTCTTTCAAACCTCAGCTAAAGACGGTAGGTCCAAAATATGGTAAAATGTTAGGTGGAATCAAAGCTGCACTTGGCTCATTAGACGGAAACGCAGCAATGGATGAGCTGAATGCAACCGATTCTTTAAAACTGGATATCAATGGACAGGAGATTACTTTATTCCGCGAGGATCTTCTGATTGACACTGCACAGATGGAAGGCTATGTATCTGAAAATGATAACGGAATTACCGTTGTTCTGGATACGAACCTGACAGAAGAACTTCTGACAGAAGGATTTGTACGTGAGATCATCAGCAAAGTACAGACGATGCGTAAAGAAGCCGGATTTGAAGTTATGGATCAGATTGCGATCACATACGAGGGAACCGAGAAGGCTGAGAAGATTTTCGCGGAGCATGCAGATGAGATCGCCGGAGAGACTCTGGGCATAAGCGCAGTGAAACAGATACCGTCAGGATATGTGAAAGAATGGAAGATCAACGGAGAGAAGGTAACACTCGGCGTGGAAAAACAGTAATCTGTGCCCCTCCGTAAAGAAAGGAATGTGAAAATGATCAATCCAAGATTTGAAAAACAGGCGTTTAAAAAAGAAGTTAAAAATAATGTAAAAACCCTGTTTCGTAAGACAATTGAAGAAGCAACCCCGCAGCAGTTATTCCAGGCAGTCTCTTATGCTGTAAAAGAAGCGATCATCGATGACTGGATCGCGACTCAGGAACAGTATGAGAAAGATGATCCGAAGATGGTTTATTACATGTCTATGGAATTTCTCATGGGACGTGCGCTTGGAAATAACCTGATCAATATGACCGCTTACAAAGAGGTGAAGGAAGCTTTAGATGAGCTTGGCATCGATCTTAATGCAATCGAGGACCAGGAGCCGGATCCGGCTCTTGGTAACGGTGGTCTTGGAAGACTGGCAGCTTGTTTTTTAGACTCACTTGCAACACTGGGATATGCAGCTTACGGTTGTGGAATCCGCTACCGCTATGGTATGTTCAAGCAGAAGATTGAGGACGGCTATCAGGTAGAGACTCCGGATAACTGGTTAAAAGACGGCAATCCGTTTGAACTGAAACGTCCGGAGTATGCCAAAGAAGTACGTTTTGGCGGAAACATCCGTGTAGAGTATGACGAGCATGGAAAGACACATTTTGTACAGGAAAATTACGAATCTGTACTGGCTGTTCCGTATGATTATCCGATTGTCGGATACAACAACCATATCGTCAATACTTTACGAATCTGGGATGCAGAGCCAATCGTAGACTTCCAGTTAGATTCCTTTGACCGTGGAGATTATCACAAAGCGGTTGAGCAGCAGAACCTTGCGAAGAATATCGTAGAAGTGCTGTATCCGAACGATAATCACTACGCAGGAAAAGAACTGCGTCTGAAACAGCAGTATTTCTTCGTATCTGCAAGCTTACAGGCAGCAATTGCCAAATTTAAGAAAAAACATACAGATTTACATGAACTGCCGGAGAAGATTACAATTCAGATGAACGATACACATCCGACTGTAGCAGTTGCAGAGTTAATGCGAATCCTTCTGGATGAAGAAAATATGGAATGGAACGATGCATGGGAGATTACAACAAAGACCTGTGCTTACACAAACCATACGATCATGGCAGAAGCGCTGGAGAAATGGCCGATCGACCTGTTCTCAAAACTGCTTCCTAGAGTTTACCAGATCATTCAGGAGATCGACCGTCGTTTCGTAATCCAGGTACGTGAGATGTATCCAGGAAATGAAGAAAAAGTTGCAAAAATGCAGATTTTAAGAGACGGACAGGTGAAGATGGCACATCTGGCAATCGTTGCCGGATATTCTGTCAATGGTGTTGCGCGCCTGCATACAGAGATCCTGAAAAAACAGGAGCTGCGTGATTTCTACGAGATGATGCCGGAGAAATTTAACAACAAGACAAACGGTATCACACAGAGACGTTTTCTGATGCACGGAAATCCGCTGCTTGCAGACTGGGTAACAGAAAAACTCGGAACAAAAGACTGGATCACAGATCTGCCGAAGATGTCCGGACTGAAAAAATGGCTGGATGACGAGGAAGCTCTGAAAGAGTTTATGTCTATCAAATATGAAAATAAAGTACGTCTTGCAAAATACATCAAGGAGCATAACGGTATCGAAGTAGATCCGACATCTATTTTCGATGTGCAGGTAAAACGTCTGCATGAGTACAAACGTCAGCTTCTTAACATTTTACACGTCATGTACTTATACAATCAGATTAAAGAGCATCCGGAGAAGAGCTTCTATCCAAGAACATTTATCTTTGGAGCGAAGGCTTCCGCAGGTTATATCCGTGCAAAACAGATCATTAAGCTGATCAACTCCGTAGCAGATGTTGTAAATAATGACCGCAGTATTAACGGTAAATTGAAAGTTGTATTTATCGAAGATTACCGTGTATCTAATGCTGAGTGGATTTTTGCGGCAGCAGATGTCAGCGAACAGATTTCTACAGCATCCAAAGAAGCATCCGGAACCGGTAATATGAAATTTATGTTAAATGGTGCCGCAACTCTGGGAACGATGGATGGAGCAAATGTGGAAATTGTAGAAGAAGTCGGAGCGGATAATGCATTTATCTTTGGTCTGAGTTCTGATGAAGTTATTAACTATGAGCAGAATGGTGGATACGATTCACGCCAGATCTACAACAGCGATCCAGAGCTCAAACGAGTGGTTGACCAGCTGGTAGACGGTACTTATGCACAGGGTGATACAGAGATGTATCGCGATCTTTACAACTCACTGTTAATGCCACAGGGAAATAATCAGGCAGATGTATATTTCATCCTGAAAGATTTCCGCTCTTATGCCGAGGCACAGGAGAAAGTAGAGGCAGCTTACAGAGATAAAGACAGATGGGCTAAGATGGTCCTGTTAAATACAGCATCCTGCGGTAAGTTCTCATCAGACAGAACGATTCAGGAATATGTAGATGATATCTGGAAACTGGACAAAGAGACAATTTCAGAAGAAATTTACGAATAAAATTTGCAAATAAATTTGTGAATAAGCAGACAAGTCCTTCCATACAGTGTATGGGAGGGCTTTTTGTATGCATAGATATTTGAAAAAAGCAGTGTGTTATCTGGCGATACTGATCTGTGTGCCGTATTTTGTGACGGTATTTTTAAATGGATCCGGGCGGGGAGGAAGCGTGGAAGTGGATGAGACGTATGTGCGGGTGGAGAGTAGTGAGTCGGGAGATGGCTCGGGAAATGGTGCAGATATAGCAGATGGGGAGGAGAATGGCGGTGGCTCGAAAAATAGAGATGGTTCGGGAGGTAGAGATGTGGATGACGATAGTGTGAAGAACAGTGGATCAAAAGAGAGAAATGGAAATAATAGTAATTTGAGAGGTAGTAAGAAAATTATAGAAATGCCCTTAGAAGATTACGGAATTAGTGTCATGGCGAAAGAAATGCCCGGCTCGTATAAAAAAGAAGCATGGAAAGCGCAGGCGGTACTTGTGCGCACATCTATTTGCGAGAAAATGAATCAGGACGGAAGTGATACTGTACTTGAGCAGAGTTATCTGACCGATGCACAGAAAAAACAGTTGTGGGGAAGCAATAAATATTATTCCTACTATAATAAATTAAAAAAAGCGTGGGAGGAGACGGATGGCGAGATCCTGACATGGAAAGGGAAACCGGCGTATGCACCATTTTGCAGGCTGACAAACGGAAGTACACGGGATGCAAAAGAGTCGCTGGGTGAAGAATATCCTTATCTCAAAAAAGTGACCTGTCCGAAAGATCTGGAAAATGAATGGCAGATCCAGACAACAATGGAGAAAAAATTAGATGCAAAAGTGACTGCACTCGATAGCGCCGGATATGTGAAAAAAGTGCGGGTTGGGGAAGAAATAATGAGCGGTGAAGCGTTCCGGGAGAAATATCATTTGGCGTCGTCGAGTTTTATTTTACAAAAATACGCTGGAAAACTGCGGATTATCACATGCGGTGTCGGACATGGATACGGAATGAGCCAGTATACGGCAAATGAAATGGCGAAAAAGGGGAAAACTTATAAGGAGATACTCGGTTATTTTTATAAAAAGACGAAAATCCGGGAGGTTGCGGAAATCGTACAGGGAGAAGGAGGAAGTAAAAATCAGGTGGGAAAGTAGGTGATAATATAAAATTTAGAAAATGAATAAACTATGTGAATAAGGTTACCATGCGCTGGCAAAAATAAAGTCAGAGGTGGTGATTAGATGAATCAAGAGCAAAAAAAGAGACCAGGGCCAAAAAAAAGAAAACGAGGGCCTGCCGTTGCAGCCGTTTTGTGCTTTGTGGCAGCTATCGCAATAGTAGGAACATATACATTTAAAGACTACAAACAGGCGCAGAAAGAACAGTTGCAGGCAAAAATGGAACAAGAGAAGAAAGAAGCCGGAACGGACAAGATTGTGAACGAACCGGAAAAGAGTGCAGAAGAAAAAGGCGAAGGCAACACACCATTAGACAACGTCCCGAATACAGAAAAACCGGATAATAACGATGAAAATACAGGAGCCGGAGAAAGTACATCTGATAATGAAAATGATTCAGATGGAACAACAGCCGGAGAAACACAAACAACCGGAAGTCGGGCAATATCAGGATTTGACGGGAAGAGTGAACTGCTCTGGCCGGTAGACGGCAGCATCCTGATGAACTACAGCATGGATAAAACCGTGTACTTTAAGACATTGGATCAGTACAAATACAATCCGGCAGTTATTTTCTCTGCAGAAGTCGGAGATCAAGTCATAGCAGCAACAACAGGCGTTGTAAAGTCGATTGACAAAACTGCACAGACCGGAACAACCGTAACCGTTGATATTGGTAACGGCTATGAGCTGATTTATGGACAACTCAAGGAAGTGCCGGTGAAGACCGGGCAGTCGGTTACGGCAAAAACAACACTCGGTTATGTTAGTGAACCGACCAAATACTACAGCGCAGAAGGCAGCAATGTTTATTTTGAAATGCGGAAAAATGGGCAGCCGGTCAATCCGATTGAGTTCTTAGTCGAATAGGGGACGGGGATTTTCTAGAAAATCCCCGTCCCCTATTCGAAAGTCCCTGTCCCTTTTTCGTAACTGGACGGGATATCGTGGATAAGTTATACTGTGATGTAGATAAGATGTGGAAAGATGTGTGGAAAATGAATTATACATATATTTTAAAATGTGCGGATGGCACGTTATACACAGGCTGGACGAATGATGTGGAAAAGCGTGTGAAAATGCATAACGAAGGAAAGGGCGCCAAGTACACGAAGTACCGACGCCCAGTTGAGCTGGTTTATTATGAGACATTCCAGACAAAATCTGAAGCTATGCGACGGGAGTATGAGATCAAACAACTGCCGCGGAAGAAGAAAGAGCTTCTGCTCGCTACATTTCAATTAACGGAGAACAAAGTTGTACATAACGATGAAGTGGCAGAAGCTTCCACCCATAACGAATAAGTGGAAGATCTCATGACTTCCGAAATTCTTATGACGGCGGTTGAAAATCGGCAGTTTCAGTGCGTAGATCACGCCGCCGACAGTGTAAATGATACCACCTGCAAGGAGCCATCCGAAAGCTGCCTGTGACATGGAGTTAAGAAGTTGTGTAAATGCAAGTACGCAGGTCCAGCCCATGCCGATATACAGAACGGAAGATATCCACTTCGGGCAGTTGATCCAGAAAGCCTTGATGATGATTCCGGCAATCGCAATACCCCACACAATAGAGAGCAAAATGATTCCGGTTTTGCCACCAAGCACGAGCAGACAAATCGGAGTGTAGCTTCCGGCGATCAGGACACTAATCATCATATGGTCGATTTTTTTCAAAATTTTATTAATCCGCGGCGTGCGGTTAAATGTATGGTATGTGGTGCTGGCTGCATAGAGCAGAATCAGGCTGACCGCATAAATCGCAATGGAAATAATATAGATGCGGGAAGGCTCTCTTGCTGCTTTGATCAGAAGTGGAATAGCCGCAAAAATTGCCATTAACATTCCGATAAAATGAGTGATCGCGCTTCCTGGATCTTTGATATATTTTTGTATTGTATCTGACATAAATACCGCCTCCTAGAAATCGATAGTTCAACATGTAGTATTAAATACTACGTCTATTTATATCCATATTATATCTCAAAAAATAAAAAAAGCAACCCCTGAAACAAAAAAATTTGAAAATCAAAGTATTTGGTGACTATTATGTGTTTTTCATATATAGAAAAATAAATATTTGTATAGCTACTTTTTAACATATCAATATGAAAAGAAGCTTTTCTAATAGGGGTGATGATTCTTGTATTTACAATATAAGATAGCGGTCAGCGTGCTGGCGCTGGTCGCAAGAATTCCGGCACCGGTAATGGCAGCAGGATTGACACTTCCGTACTGACTGCGGTATGCAATAATATTTACTGGAATCAGCTGTAGTGATGAAATGTTCAGAATGAGAAAATTACACATTTCTTTGCTCGCAGTGCCTGGAGGAAGCACCGGACCGGGAGCTTTTCCAGACCGCCGTTCCTTTTCCAAATCTGAAAGTGCCTGCATGGCATTTAATCCGGCAGGAGTCGCAGCCCATCCAAGCCCTAATATGTTGGCAATAATATTTGTAGAAATATGTGGTATTGCTTTATGGGAAGAGGGTAGTTCTGGAAATAAAAAATGTAGGAAGGGCAAAAGTTTCGCAGAAAGTTTCCGAATCATGCCTGCTTCCTGGGCGATTTCCATCATTCCGGTCCAAAAAGCCATAACTCCTGAAATTGTGATGCAAAGCGTCACTGCTTCTTTAGAAGAATCCAGCGCCGCTTTTGTTACTTCCGGAATCTGCCCGGTGAATGCGGCGAAGAAAACACCTGCAATGATCATGCCTGCCCAGAGAAGATTTAACATAGGATACCTCGAAAGTATTTTTTATTACAAACTTAAAGTATTTTATGAAAGAAAGGAAAAAGTTATGCTTAAGATAAAGGAGATATTTGCAACAAAGTGTGCATAGAATAAAAAAATATTCCGGAATAAAAAAATAAGAATTTATAAAGAAAAACAGCCATACAGTAATAGTATAGAAATATTGGTATAGGATTAGGGGAGTAAAAAAGGAACGATATGCAAGTATCATAGCTGTTGTTTTTTGACATTTTGATTTAGAAAGAACAAAAATATATGCTAAATGGAGAATCTGGAAATGAAATGGTTTCTTATCGTGTCGGATCTGCTGATTCCGATGATCATTCTTGGAATTTTATGCTATGGAATCCTGCGGCAGGTTGCGGTTTATGATGTATTTGTAAAAGGCGCGAAAAGCGGTTTTCTGACTGTGGCGAAAATCATACCGACAATGGTAGGGCTTATGGTGGCAGTCGGAATCTTGAGGGCTTCAGGCTTGCTGACTTGTCTGTCGGAAGAAATCGGAAAGTTTACGAAATGGATTGGCTTTCCGGGCGAATTGGTGCCGCTTACAGTTGTAAAGATGTTTTCTTCTTCGGCAGCAACCGGTTTGCTATTAGATATTTATAAGGAATTTGGGACAGATTCGAGAAACGGATTAATTGCGTCCATCAGCATGGCAAGTACCGAAACGATTTTCTATACAATGAGTGTGTATTATATGACAGCAAAAGTTACAAAGACGAGGTACACACTGACTGGTGCATTGCTTGCAACTTTCGCCGGTCTTGCAGCAAGTGTGATACTTGCGGGAGCGATGTTGTGATTATTGACAGAGACGAGATACGCTTTTTCATATCTCGCTCTGATTAGCGGCCGTCAAATGCACCTGTATAAATGCGTGCATTTTCCTCGTAGCTATAACAAAATCCGACCTGGAAATTCCAGACCGGATCATATAGTAAAATTGATTTTAAGTTAAATACAAAATAAATATGAAACAGATAGCTATTTAGTATCTTTATTTTTACGATCGCTCTTATCTTTTGGATTCTTCATGATCCAGAAAGCGCCAATAATGCCGACAATATAAAGGATGCTTAAAAGGATTGTCGGATTGTCTTTTAAAAGATAAGTAACTGCAATGACAGCGGCAAGTGAAAGTAAAAGCTGAACCAGTGTGAAAATGCGTTTTTCGCGTTTCTCTTTTGCCTGTTGTAAAAGTTCCATGCGATGCTGTTCTAACCGGAGATATTCCATCAGATCCTCGTCTTTGATGTGGGAAAGAATCCACTGATCTCTGGAAAAATTATCGGAAGGATCGTCAATCGTGCGATAATGAGCTGATCCTGTAGTGTCTGAATTTATAGAGTCTGCATTTATAGAGTCTGCATTTGTAGTGTTTGTATTTGTAGTATCTGCATTTGCAGAGTCTGCATTTGTAGTGTTTGTATTTACAGAATCATTTTTCATGGAATCTGTCTTAACGGAATCTGAATTTTCAGCAGCAGAAGTTTTCTCCTCAGTTTCTTTTGTAGCATTTTCATTTCCTGTATTTTTCTCAAAAGGAGTTACCACATTTTCAGTGGTGTTATTCTTTTGCTCTTCGGTTGTTTCTTTCATGATTGTTTCAGCCATGTCTGTTCCTCCATTTTATAACGTACGTGGCAGGTCTCAAAGTGTGTCATCCGTCTCTGAACAAGTTCAGACGGATGACACACTTTTATCCCTTGGTATTATATACATTATGACAGGAAAAATAGAACATTGCAATGGAAGCCGGAAACATTTATACTAAATGATGGATTTTAGTTGTTGTTTGCAGATGGTTTGTGGGCAATAACGGATTTGGATTATAAAATGGAGAAAACAGATGCAATTAAGAAATGAAATCCCGGACACGTTCTGGAGTTTATTCCGTTCGGTGAACCGGGACATTTATATTGAAGCACTGTTGTGCATCAATGAAGAATATCAATATAATAATTATTTCCTGACGAGGGAAGTGTGTATCCAAGTGCTGGGGGACATGAATGCGAGAAAGCGGTTCAAGCTCCAGTGGGAGGAAAATGAGACAGAGTTCGACATGCTGGAGACGCCATCGTCGAGAATTCTGAACTGGCTTTTGAAGACCGGATGGCTGAAGCGGATTGAAGATTATCAAACGCTGGTTACGAACATTGTTATTCCGGATTATTCGGCTGTTTTTATTGAGGCGTTTGAGCGGCTGTCTTCAGAAGATATGCAGGACACGGAAATCTATATCCAGAATGTGTATGCGACATTATTTTCTTTTAAGAACGACAGCAGGGCGAACCTCGGAATGCTGCGGACGGCGCTTGTCAACACGAAGCGGCTGAATAAAGCATTGCAGGATATGCTTCATAATATGGATAAATTTTTTGCAAGGCTTCTGGAGCAGAATAATTATGAAGATCTGCTGCGGGAACATCTGGATGGATATGTGGAAGAAATCGTACAGAAGAAATACCACATTTTGAAAACATCGGATAACTTCTATATTTATAAGATGGATATTAAAAAATGTCTGCGCGACATGCGGGAAGATGAAGAATGGATAGAAGAGATCCGTACCCGGGCGGCGCAGATGGGTGATACGAAAGATGATGTGTTGGATCTTCTGGATCAGATCGAGCGTGGATTTGATGACATTGAGCACCGGATCGCCAACATGGATAAAGAGCATGCGAAATATGTGCGTGCGACAGTGACGAGACTTAACTATCTGTTAAGTGGTGAGACGGATACGAAAGGTCTGGTCGTGCAGCTCTTGAACCGCATGTCCCAAACGAAGGATGCGCAGGAACAGGATGCGATGATCCGTGAAACCGGGGAGCGGATGAATCTCTCGCTTTTGGAAATTCTTTCGGAGAAATCGCTGTATAAGAGACGAAGACCAAGAACGGATTTTATCAGTAAAATGGTGCCGGATCAGGCATTGCCGGATCTTGATAAAGATGATGTACTCAAGCTAAACCGGATTCAGATGCGCTACAGCAGAAGCCAGATTGAGGAATTTATTGAGTCTTATATGGACGGAGAAGTAATGGACGCTTCCAAGATTTCGCTGATGGATGAAGAGGCGTTTGAGAAACTGATTCTTGCTTACGATTACAGTACAAGAAAGAACAGTAAATATATGGTGCTGGAGGAAGAACCGGATCAGATTGAAAATGGTTCTTATAAATATCCGGCACTCAAATTTGTAAGGAGACGCTTATGATCGAATATTTTGAACAGCTTTCGCAGGAAGAGCAGGAAGAAATAACAGAAGTTATCCAGATTCTGTACCGACAGACCTTCGTTCTGGAGCGAAAGTTTGATAAAAGACAGGGACGCATGGTTCCGGTGAGAGAATATCGTGTGTTGAGCAAACATCTGGAATTTATCCGTGCCTACTTCAAAGTGGCAGGAATTACTTTGCGGGAAAATACGCATATGGGTGTGATTTACATTCAGGGCGAACAGCTCTGGGGTGAGAAATTATCGCGGCTTGCGACCATTTATCTGCTTGTTCTGAAACTGATTTACGATGAGCAGATGGAGACGGTTTCTTCGAGCAGCCACATTGTGACAACCGTTGGCGCATTAAACGGTAAAGCCGGCGAGTTCCGCGTGCTACGCGGTCTGCCGTCACCGACCGAAATGCGCAGAACGATTGCACTTTTAAAAAAATACCAGATCATAGAACCACTTGATGTTCTGGAAGAATTAAACGAAGAGACGAGACTGGTCATTTACCCATGTATTCATACGGTACTTCTGGGCGATGACCTGCGGGCATTATTAGAGACATTCAGTGAGGAGGATACTATTGGAGACGAAACAACCATTCAAAATACTGTCGAAGATCTGTCTGAATAACTGGCATTACATTGATCAGAAAATACTGACATTCAGTGAAGGAATTAATTTCTTCACCGGACATTCGGGAAGTGGAAAATCAACCGTGATTGACGCGATGCAGATTGTATTATATGCAAATACAGACGGACGTGGATTTTTTAATAAAGCGGCAGCAGATGATTCCGACCGTTCCCTCATTGAATATTTGCGTGGAATGGTCAACATTAATGAACACAATGAATTTCAGTATCTGAGAAATCAGAATTTTTCCAGCACGATCGTACTGGAATTAGAGCAGAGTGATACAAAAGAAAAGCAGTGTATCGGCGTTGTGTTTGACGTAGATACGGCGACAAATGATATCAGCAGACTGTTTTTCTGGCACATGGGAGGTCTTCTGGAAAATAATTACCGTACCACATCCAGATGCCTGACGACAATGGAAATGCGTGAATATTTACAGCGTTCTTTCCCGGCGGAGCAGTTTTACTGTGGACCGAGCAATGAGAGATTCCGCCGCCAGATGTACGATATTTATCTTGGCGGACTGGATGCGGAGAAATTCCCACGACTTTTCAAACGTGCGATTCCATTTAAAATGAATATTAAACTGGAAGATTTTGTGAAAGAATATATTTGCATGGAGCAGGATATTCATATAGAAGACTTGCAGGAAAGCGTTATGCAGTATGCGAGAATGCGAAGCAAGATCGAGGAGACATTGAACGAAATTCAAAAGTTGCAGGATATCCATGGCAGATATGAAGCATTTCAGGAAAAAGAAAAAGAAGTTCTTTTATGTACTTATCAGATCGACCGCCTGGAAATGCTGAAGCTGGAAGGACAGATCCAGGCCTGCATGGATAAGGAAAAAGTGCGCAAAGAAGGCACCGGTGAGCAGGAAGCAATTTTATCGTTGCTTAAGAAAGAAGAAGTTGAACTGCAGAAACAGTATGAAGAGATTATTTTAAGAATTGCGAACAGCGGATATGCAAATCTGGAAGCTGAACTTGCGGCGGTAAATGAGACACTGGAACATTTACAGACAAGCCAGGGAAAATGGCAGCAGATCAGTGAACGGCTGGAAGCATGGAAAGAGCAGGATGTGGTTTCCAACCAGATGCTCTGGGACATGGAAAAGTTTACAAAAGGAACGATTATGGCAGAAGAGCTGGAGCGTCTGCAGGAGAGCTTTGGCGAAGTCCGCGAGGAACTGGAAGAGCAGAGACAGGAAGCACAGATGTCGCTCCGCAAAGTGAAGAAAGAAGAGAAAGAGGCAAGAGAAGAGTTAAAAGAGCTGAAACAGGGAAAGAAAGCTTATCCGAAAGAGCTGGAGGAAGCAAGATATGAGTTGCGCAACCGCCTACATGAGAAGTGCGGAAAGTTTGTAAATGTGCAGATCCTTGCCGACCTTCTCGATGTGAAAGACGAGACATGGCACAATGCTGTCGAAGGTTATCTTGGCAACAACAAGCTGCTTCTGATCGTGGAACCGAAGTATGCAAAAGAAGCGATGGAACTGTATGAACAGATGGATCGGAAGAAATACCACCGCGTGTCCATTCTCGATACAGAAAAAGTGGTGGCAGGCGCAGGCAAGGATGGCTATGCAGTCAAAGATAACGGACTTGCAAAAGAAGTGAAAGCGAAAGAAGCATATGTGCAGGATTATATTGATTTCTTCCTTGGAAATGTAGAAAAATGTGATTCCGTAGAACAGCTCCGTAACTGCAAGATCGGTGTGACACCGGACTGTGTATTGTATCATAGTTTTCGTTTGCAGCATATGAATCCGGATCAGTACACAAGAAGAGCGTACATCGGTGAGACGAGTATGCGTCAGCGTGTCCGCCAGCTGGAAGAGCGCTGTGAGAAACTGGTAGAAGAACGCATGCCGCTGCAGGAATTATTAGAAGAGATCAAGAAAACATTGCAGCTTGAAATGCTGTCCCAGCCGGCAGAAGAATATCTTACTTTGCAGGCAGATGCAGAGAAGATTACAGAGCGTGAGAAACGGAAAAGTCAGCTTGTAAAACAGATGCAGCAAATGAAAGAAACGTCTGTGGATGCTTGGGAGCAGGAAAAAGAAGACATCCGTAAGAAACAGGATGTAAAGAAGGCACAGATCACGGAAGTGCAGGAAGCAATCTGGAAGCAGACGCAGGAAATGCAGCAGTTGCAGGAAGAACGTCTCCATGCGGAAGAAGCGCTGCTTGTGCAGAAACAGAAAATGGAACAGAGCAAATGGGATGACGTTTACGAACAGGAATTTCAGGAATATCTTGCAGGCAGACGCTCGGAAAATTATGAATATTTACAGAAACAGAAGATCGCTTCACGGTATCCGAAGATGGATGAGCGGGAAGAGGCTTATCAGAAGCTGGTAGAAGAAAGAAGTACTTATCTCAGAAGTTATGCGAACCGGACATTTTCTGCGACAAACAGAGATAATGATGCATATGACCGACTTCTCGATAATCTGCAGTGTGAAGAGCTGGAGACATTTAAAGATGCAGCAAAAGATCAGGCAAGGGCAGCAGTAGAGCATTTCAAAGACGATTTTATTTTTAAGATCCGCAGTGCCATAAGAGAAGCTTATCAAAGACAGGATGAGCTGAACCGCATTATCAGCAAACTTGATTTCGGTAAAGATAAATATCAATTTGTCATTACGAAGAACAAAGGTCCGGACGGAAAATATTATAAAATGTTCATGGATGATTCGCTCCAGATCCATCCGGCGTCACTGGATGACGGTATGGAAAATCAGATGAATCTTTTCACGATGGAGCATGAGGAGCAGTACGCGGATCTGATGGATGAGTTGATCAGTATTTTCCTGCCGCCGGAGAATGCAACACCGGAAGAGCTGGAAGAAGCGAAGAAAAATATGGACAAATATGCAGATTACAGAACGTATTTATCCTTCGATATGCAGCAGATCGTGCATGGCGAAAAAGACATGAAAATCGGCTTGAGCAAAATGATCAAGAAAAATTCCGGCGGAGAAGGGCAGAATCCGCTGTATGTGGCACTTCTTGCCAGCTTTGCACAGATTTACCGGATTAACCTGTCTCCGAAAATGCACCGCAACCCGACAATCCGTCTCGTTGTGCTGGACGAAGCGTTTTCCAAGATGGACGCTGAGAAAGTGGCAAGCTGTATTTCGCTGATCCGCGGACTTGGATTTCAGGCGATCATCAGTGCTACGAACGACAAGATCCAGAATTATCTGGAGAATGTCGATAAGACATTTGTCTATGCCAATCCGAATAAACGGCACATTTCCATCCAGGAGTTTGAGAAGTGCGATTTCGATGAGTTGGTTGAGGAGTAAGTGCCTGTGATCAGGTAGCGAACATTTTTGCTGAGTATGGAAATCCGAACTCGAGTGTGATATGATAGTTAGCATATAATGAAATCAAGGGAGTATGATTATGAGTCAAGAGATTACAAATACAGCACCGATTGGAGTGTTTGATTCTGGTGTCGGCGGGCTGACGGTAGCGCGGGAGATCATGCGTCAGCTTCCAAATGAAAATATCGTCTATTTCGGAGATACGGCGCGTGTGCCTTACGGAAGTAAATCCAAGGATAACATTATCCGGTTTTCCAGACAGATCATCCGTTTCTTAAAGACGAAAAATGTAAAGGCAGTTGTAATCGCCTGCAACACAGCAAGTGCGCTTGCGTTGGAAACTGTGCAGAAAGAAACAGATCTTCCAATTCTCGGCGTAATTGTTCCGGGAGCGAGAGCTGCTGTGCAGGAGACGAGAAATAACTGCATCGGAATCGTCGGAACCGAAGCGACGATCCGAAGCGAGACCTATAACAAAGAGATCCATAAACTGAATCCGGATATCAAGGTTATCGGGAAACCATGCCCGCTGTTCGTACCGCTGGTAGAAGAGGGATTTGCAAAACACAGCATTACAAAAGAAGTCATCGATATTTATCTGTCTGAGATGAAGAAAACAGATATCGATACGATGATCTTAGGCTGTACTCACTATCCGCTTCTTCGCTCCAGCATCCGGGAATATTTCGGAGAGAGCGTACATATTGTCAATCCGGCATATGAGACAGCCATGGATCTTAAAAAAGTGCTGGCAGAGAACGGAATGGCGAATCCGTCTGAAGGAGAAGCGTCCTATGAGTTCTATGTCAGTGATGCGGCGGAGAAATTTACGAAATTCGCCGATTCGATCCTGCCTTATGATGTGACGACCACGAAGGAAGTCAATATCGAGGAATATTAAAAAAAATTAAAAAAATTTATAAAAAAGTGTCACGAAATACCGTTTCCGATTGTTACTTATAGTAAAGCAGTAGGAGCGGTATTTTTTTACAATTTTTTCAATAAAATTATAAAAAATTGTAACAAAAACAGAGTTTCAAACGTTGTAGTAGATAAGAGGATGCGTGCGGAAAGATAAGAAGAAGGAAGGTGAAAGAAAACAATAGAACTGTAACTGACAACAAAAGAAGAACCGACCGATGTGCAGAATCCGATGATCCAGTGGTCAGGTGTATCTGATGCAAACTTCAAACAGATGGAATACAAGATCGACGATGTCGCATGGAAGAAGCTGGGAACCGGAACCAGTGGAAGTGTGGAACTTCCGATAGGCACGATCACCGGAAACGGACAGCATAAGATTGCAGTCCGTTCAGATTCCTCCGGTGAGAGCGAAGAGCAGGAGATGGTTGATACGGTATTGAGTGGAACAGGAACCGCACCGGAAGAGTTTGAGAAACATACCGGAAGTCAGGACTATCTAGGCTACCAGAGTTTCCAGACGCCAACCGGAAATGGAACCGTAGAAGACCAGAGTGGAAATCTTACTTACAGTCAGGAAGATGCAAATCTTCCGGCAAGCCAGTTGACGTTTGAAATGGCAAGAACCTATAACAACCAGTCGCTTCTTAACGGCATGTTAGGAACCGGATGGAGCGATACCCTGCATAAAGAACTGGTTGAAAGTGAAGATGGTACGATGTATTATCTGGATAGTGACGGAAGCATCTATCATTTCGAGAAGAGCGGAGAGACTTACGTTTGCGAAGAGACGAAAGATCTGACACTGAATGATGGAAGCATAAAAACACCTTTCGGTGATACCGCAGCCAGTGTAAAGAGTACCCAGATCGGGGAGATGAGTTACTCTTATAAAGAAACAATTGCAGAGGAAAATTAAGTATACTCTTTCTAAACCGAAGCTTCCTAAAATAAAAATACATCGGAGTAAACCTGCAAAGAGAAAAAAAGCGTCTGCAAAACCGAGAAGTAAATATAGGATCGGAAAAAGAATTCAGTGTAGAAGTAGAAAAGAAGCAAGGGAAAAAGCTAAAAGGGCTGGAAAAGGTAAGGAGCCAATTCATCATTATGGTAAAAGACCGCATTTTCATCCGAATGTTAAATATTCAGACAAGCTGGGGCATCCATCACCACATGATCATTATTACTATTAGAAAATACATAATAAAAAACAAATATATAAAGAGGATACTAAAATGAAAAAAATATGGAATAGTCTTCTAATAAGAAGCATTAAGCTGAATTGCAAAAGACTTATGTTGCGAACAATACATATGGGAGCAGATATTGATTGGTTAGACAAAAATGGAATGGCACCTGTAGAATATGCCTGCATATATGAAAACTATGATCTGTTAAAGATATTGGTAAATGCAGGATGTGAAATTAACTGGAAAGATCATAATAGTTTGTGTTTATATTTGGCTGCTAGAAATGAATATAAATTGTTATGGGCACTTATTCAAAGAGGCTTAGATATTAATGCAGATACATATAGGGGATCAACGGCACTATATTGGGCAGTTCAGGAAAATAGTTTCGAAAGTGTGGAAGTACTTATGAAAGCAGGTGCTAAAGTTAATATGTTGGATGCTGAGGGACTGTCGCCATTGTATTGTGCTTGTGGTGACGGAAATAATAAAGTTGTGCGTTTACTTTTGAAATATCATGCAGATGTAAATTTGGAGAAAGAAACATCCGTTTTAATGATTGCATGTTGTTTTGGGCATTATAGTACAGCGCAGATTTTGCTGGAAAATGGCGCTAATGTGAACTTTTGTGATGAAGATGGAAGAAATGTATTATTTCATTCGAGAGCAAGAAGAGATAGTGCTCCAAAAACATATTTGAAAATCGAAGAATTATTGTACAGCTATGGCGCAGATGATTCCGTCAAGGACTATCGAGGAATAAGTGCAAAAGATATGGAGGATTCTAAGATTCGGAAGATGATATGGAATGAATTAGTCGGGGAGTAATGAATCAGTTTTTGATAATTAAAAAGGACGTATAAGTAAAAGTGACAGCAGGGCAATTTCTGAATATATGAAACAGAATCGAATAAGGATATATGATGAATATGAACAAGCCAGATTTACATACTAAAATTCGCCTGAGTGTAATTGCATTTACTGGAAGTAAAGAGATTCGTGAAAAAGTAATACATAAATTAGAGTCTTACAATGGCACATGGATGGAAAATATTTTAAGAAAGATGACATATGACAGAGAGTGGGATGTAGCACTTGCAGCTATTATGGCATTATCAGGCGGTACAAGCGATAAAACATTGAGGCGGCTGAAAAAATTAACAACAGAATACGACGAAGTGACGCGTGCCAAAGCATATATATCACTGCTTCAAGTTGTCATGAATCGGAATCGGTGTGTTGAAAAAAAGGCGCTGAAATGGATACGCAGGAAATACAGACAGGAAGATAAGGATTATGTGAAGTTTTATCTGGCAGAAGAATTATATAATTATGGATTTAGCGAATATTTTACAGAAGTCCAGAAGCTGATTGATAAAAATTTGAAACCGGAAAATCTGAAAAAAACAGACCACACATGGACAATGATTTATGTATTGGAGCAAATGGAGAACAAAGAAAATGCGGATAAGATAAAGGCAGAATTATTGAAGATCGAACCGTACATGAATCTGGTTCAGAAGTATTACGTGGAGAAGGAATGGGTATAGGGAAAGAGGTGAATCTATGCTATATGAATTATCATTTAATTATTGGGATGAAGATCCGGCGAATGATGATGAGATAATCCTGGCGGTATATTCATCCGAAGAGCAGTTAAATAAAGGATTGGAGAAATTCAAAAAGCAACCAAGATTTGCAGGAAAAGAAGATAGCTTTTGGGTTAGTGAAAGAAAGATCAATGAAGAAAATGATTTCTGGGAAGAAGGCTTTATAAGTGTGTACGAAGAGCCCTATGAAATAACTGTAGAAAAGGAGTTTATATTGCAACAGACACATACAACGTATGAGTTTGCTCTGTATGATACAAATGTATGGGGAAATCCATTATTTATGGATGAAGTACATGACTATGAAGATTATCCACAATGTTTTGTTTATCAAAACCGGAAGAAGAACCGATTCTATTGCTTTGATAAAGAACAGAGGAAAATTACTTTTGAAACAAAGCTGGAAGCGGAAATGAAAAATTATTTGCAGGAAACATACGGAATTTCGGATATGAATTTAAAAGCGATAAGGCTTAACGAGATGGAGTGATGATTTATGTATGTATATCAGTTGACACATGTGAGAGGTGTAGAGATTAAAGTGATAGGTTACTTCGGAAGCTGGAAGAAAGCGCGGCAGGTGATGAAGAAATATCGTTCACAGGTACAAGGATTTAAAGACTATCCGCGGTGTTTCAAGATTAAGAAACTACGAGTTAATCAGGATGATTTTTATTATGGATAAGAAGAACTATGTTCAGATGAAGAACGATGGACGGAAAAATTTCACACAGAATGACATACGGTTTAAACTGGATTGTTGAGATCAATGCACGGGGATTTTACAATGGAGTAAAATCCCCTGCCGGATTAGATTAATTGTTGGCTGATAATGTAAAACCACGCAAAATCTCAAACGGCGCAGGTCCGATATCCAATACCGCTTTATGAAAACATTGCTGCGAGAAGTGAGAATCCCATTTCTCGACGGCAGCTTTTTTTAATTCCAGAAATTCCAGAAAACCGACATAGTATTTCAGATAATTCGCCGGATCGGAAATGATGAGATCATAAATTTCCCGGATGGAATCGGTGTCGGTAATGCCGTGGCTCCGGAAAAATGTTGTTGTCTCCGAAAGTCCCCATCCTTCATGGTGGATACCGATGTCGGCAAGGCTGTAGAGACCTAAAATGAGAGAAGTATTTTTTTGCGCCATAGCTGCATACGTTTTATCGACAGGCGCATAGTAGTAGCTCAGCATTTCGCAGTAGGTCGCCCAGCCTTCGGTGTAGCCGCCGAAGCTGAAAATTGTGCGGATAGGATCTGGTTTTCTGGCGGTAAAATAAGTCGTCTGGTAGAGATGACCGGGATAGCCTTCATGCGCCAGCGTGGTGTAAAGGGACAGGTCATCCGGCAGATGCCCGCGGTTCAGATAAATTGTATTATTTTTTGTATCGTCAATGGCAGGAATCATATAAAAAGCCGGGCTTAAATATTCCTCCATTTCTTTATCTACATATTTGATCGTAATCTCGGTTTTGGCTGCTTTCGGAAAATCCTTTTTAATTTTCTGCTGCAAAGAAGCGAGAATGGAGTGCGGGTTGGTGTCGGAAAGTTTTGTCCCCTGAGTTTTGTAGAGATCGGAAGACAGGGATGAATTGGAAATATAATATTTTTTCAGCCCGGCAAGATCTTCTCTCATCTGGCGGATGATCAGGCTTTTTAATTCGGAAATGCTGCGGGAAGAACCGGTTTCTTCGGCAACGAGATGTTCATAATAACCGGCACCGCCCGGGTACTGGCAGAGACCACCTGTGTATTTTCCATTTCCAAGCAGATTTTGCAGACCTTTGATCAGATTCTGGTAGGCGGGAAAAACATATTTTTTTAGCCCGGATTCATTTTTCTGTATGCACTTGATCCGCTCTTTTTTCGAGAGAGACAGCTTGGAAATCCGTGTCTGGAATGTTGAGTAAAGATAATTATTTTCCTGTAAATTTAAAAATGACTCACATTCTTTTATGATCGCCTGCACTTGTGAGTCAGACATGAATAATCCGCGTTTTGCTTTGTTCGTTTCAAATTGTATTAATGAGTCAAAATACTTCGGAGTTTCGGCGAGCAATTTAAAATAAGTCTCTATATCATCGCGCGTGTGAAACTGATATTCAGACAGCAGAACCGGGAACTGTGCCTGCACACCGGTCAGCGAGGACAGCGGTTCTTCATACCACTGGTAATTGGCATTTTGTTTTGCGGATTGGAAGGAATATTGCAAAATGTCGTAAGTAATCTGATTTTCAGAGGATAATTTTCTGCGATTAAAAGTATGTAGGCGGGAAAGCGCATTTTCCGCGGCGGCACAGGACGCTTCCGGATCGATATTGTAAGAGCCAAGCGATATGTCCTCTTCCTGTATGCCGTAAGCGGACGGATTTTTTAAAGTGTAATGCAGCGAAAGCGTGTTACCGGATAATTCCTGCCGGAACAGCTCACGCGTGTAAGTGCGGAATTTGGAATTTGCGGTCTTGACCGGAGCAGAAAAAGGCAGGGACTGCGGCAGCAATTGAGACAGGGATGCAGGCAATAAATGCAGCGCGAGCCACGCGGTAATAATTATAATGGGAATAAAGAAATAGAAACGTTTACGGAATAGTTGTCGGAACATAAGAACCCTTTCGGAAGGAAGACATTATTACTAGAGTATATGCAGAGGAAGGGGAGAATATCTTTTAACCTTTTTAATCGTTAATCGTCTCAATGACTTGACACAGGCACGCTGATTATGCTACGATTTCATGTATTGGAAATATGTTAATCATATGAGCAAACACAGTGAAGAAGAGAGTACATTTTCCGTACATTTTACAGAGAAGTTCCGGCAGGCTGAGAGGAACAGATGAAGGAAGATGGAAGATGGCTTCGGAGTGGGATGGCTGAGCCGCGAGGTTAGGTCATGAAGGGACCGCCCTTTACAGCGGGAGGTGTTACATGCACCCGGTAAGGCTGCTGTCGTGAGGCAGAAGCGAACAGAAGTGGTAACGCGGGATATCCCGTCTTCTCTGATTTTTCAGTTTTTGAAAAATTGGAGATTTTTTTTTACCAAGGTCATAAGTCATGCCGTCACACTGTGCTTGCACAAGGGTGACAGCATGACTTCATGACCTGCCCCGCAATGAGGATAAAAGCATGGCGAAGCCAGGCGATATCCGAATTGCGGGTAGGATTGCGGGAGTGCGAAAGCACGGAGCAATCCGAAGATAAAAAAAGTTGAAGTCGTCACACTGTGCTTGCACAAACTCATAATTATCTAAAAGCAAAAGGAGAGGAAAACATGGACAAACCAAAATATTATATTACAACAGCGATTGCCTATACTTCCGGCAAACCGCACATTGGTAATACTTACGAGATCGTACTTGCAGATGCGATCGCAAGATATAAGAGAAGTCAGGGCTATGATGTATTTTTCCAGACAGGAACAGACGAGCATGGTCAGAAGATCGAGTTAAAGGCAGAAGAAGCAGGTATTTCACCAAAAGAATACGTTGACAAAGTTGCCGGAGAAGTAAAAGAAATCTGGGATCTGATGAACACTTCTTATGATAAATTTATCCGTACAACAGATGAAGATCATGAGAAACAGGTACAGAAGATTTTCAAGAAATTATACGATCAGGGAGACATTTACAAAAGCTCTTATGAAGGACTTTACTGTACACCATGTGAGTCTTTCTGGACAGAATCCCAGTTAGTAGATGGCAAATGCCCGGACTGCGGAAGAGAAGTAAAACCGGCAAAAGAAGAAGCTTATTTCTTCAAAATGAGTAAATATGCAGACCGCCTGATCGAGCATATCAATACGCATCCGGAATTTATCCAGCCGGTAGCAAGAAAAAATGAAATGATGAACAACTTCCTTCTTCCGGGACTGCAGGATCTGTGTGTATCCAGAACTTCATTCTCATGGGGAATCCCGGTAGATTTCGATCCGAAACATGTTGTTTATGTATGGCTGGATGCGCTGACAAACTATATCACAGGAATCGGTTATGACTGCGACGGAAATAATTCTGAGCGCTTTAATAAATATTGGCCGGCGGATTTGCATCTGATCGGTAAAGATATCATTCGTTTCCATACTATTTACTGGCCGATTTTCCTGATGGCTCTTGGTGTGCCGCTTCCGAAACAGGTATTCGGACATCCGTGGTTATTACAGGGTGACGGTAAGATGAGTAAATCCAAGGGAAATGTATTATATGCAGATGAACTGGTAGATTTCTTTGGCGTAGATGCGATCCGTTATTTTGTACTGCATGAGATGCCATTCGAAAATGACGGAGTCATTTCCTGGGATCTGCTCGTAGAGCGTATTAACTCTGATCTTGCAAATACATTAGGAAATCTGGTAAACAGAACGATTTCCATGACAAATAAATATTTTGGCGGCGTTGTTACAAATAAAAATGTGACATTAGATGAAGAAGGTGCTGCAATCGATGCAGATCTGAAAGCAGTTACAGAGAACACACCGAAGAACGTTGATGTGAAGATGAATGACTTGCGTGTAGCAGATGCAATCACAGAGATTTTCACACTCTTCAAACGCTGTAACAAATACATCGATGAAACAATGCCTTGGGCACTGGCAAAAGAAGAAGACAAGAAAGACCGTCTTGAAACTGTTCTTGCAAATCTGATCGAAAGTATCAAGGTTGGTGCAGGATTACTTTCATCCTTCATGCCGGAAACAGCAGAGAAAATCTTCGCACAGTTAGGTGACGGAAAAGTTACAGACAAGCCGGAGATTCTGTTCGCAAGACAGGACATCAATGAAGTGATGAAGAGAGTAGAAGAACTGCATCCACATGTAGAAGAGAAAGAAGAAGTTTCTGACGAGGAAGTGATTGATATCGAAGCAAAACCAGAGATTACATTTGAAGATTTCGGTAAAATGCAGTTCCAGGTAGGAGAAATCATTTCCTGCGAAGAAGTGAAGAAATCCAAAAAACTTCTCTGCTCACAGGTGCGTGTCGGAAGCGAAGTAAAACAGATTGTTTCCGGAATCAAAGCACATTACAGTGCAGAAGAGATGGTCGGCAAGAAAGTTATGGTACTTGTAAACTTAAAACCGGCAAAACTTGCAGGCGTATTATCTGAAGGAATGTTACTCTGTGCAGAAGACGCCAATGGCAATCTGGCACTTGTATCACCAGAAAAAGATATGCCGGCAGGTGCTGAAATCTGTTAATATTTAATTGGGGACGGGGATTTTCTCGAAAAGCCCCGTCCCCAATTAAATTATCCCACGGATGTGGATAAATAAAATGTGGAAAAGGAGACAGAATTGTGGAAAAAATTAGAATTGGTATTGTAGGATATGGAAATATTGGACGTGGTGTAGAACAGGCAATCGCGCGTAACGATGATATGGAACTGAAGGCTGTATTCACAAGAAGAGATCCGAAGACAGTTTCTATTAAAACAGAAGGCGCAGAAGTAAAACATTTTGATGATATGGTATCTATGAAAGAAGATATCGATGTTATGGTTCTGTGTGGTGGTTCTGCAACAGATCTGCCGGTTATGGGACCGGAAGTTGCTAAGAACTTCTGTACTATTGACAGTTTTGACACACACGCAAAGATTCCGGAGTATTTTGCAAATGTGGATGCTGCAGCAAAAGCAGGAAACAATGTAAGTATTATTTCTGTTGGCTGGGATCCGGGAATGTTCTCACTGAACCGTCTGTATGCAGAATCCATTCTGGTACAGGGAAGCACTTATACTTTCTGGGGAAAAGGTGTCAGCCAGGGACACTCTGATGCAATCCGCCGTATCGAAGGTGTAAAAAATGGTATCCAGTATACTGTACCGATCGAGGCTGCAGTAGAGAAAGTAAGAACCGGAAGTGAGCCGGAGCTGACAACAAGAGACAAACATCTTCGTGAGTGTTATGTTGTTCCGGAAGAGGGAGCTGACTTAAAAGCAATCGAAGAGGCAATCAAGACAATGCCAAACTACTTCGATGAGTATGATACAACTGTAACATTTATCACAGAAGAAGAGTTAAAGAAAAATCACAGCAAGATGCCACACGGTGGTTTTGTTATCCGCAGCGGAGAGACAGGAACAGAAGGAAATAAACACGTGATAGAATATTCTCTGAAATTGGATTCCAACCCGGAATTTACAGCAAGCGTTCTGATCTGTTATGCAAGAGCAGCTTATAGACTTTCCAAAGCCGGAGAGAGCGGAGCAAAATCTGTATTTGACATCGCACCGGCAATGCTGTCACAGAAGACACCGGAAGAACTCAGAAAAGAGTTACTGTAAGATGATGATTTTTGATACGCATGCGCACTATGATGATGAGCAGTTTGGCGTAGACAGAGAAGAATTGCTGATGTCCATGGAAGAAAATGGTGTCGGCACGATCGTCAATGTGTCGGCAACTTATGAGTCCTGTGCACGTGTGACAGAAATGGTGAAAAAATATCCGTTTATGTATGCCGCAGTCGGCGTACATCCGGATGAAGTCGGTGCGTTGGACGAAGAGAAACTTGTACGGATGGAAGCGCTTTTGGATCAGAAAAAGGTTGTTGCCGTCGGCGAGATTGGACTGGATTATTACTGGGATCATGAATCTCATGATCTGCAGAAAGAATGGTTTATCCGTCAGCTTGAACTTGCACGTAAGCATAATCTTCCGGTGTTGATCCACAGCCGGGAAGCTGCGGCAGATACGATGGAGATCATGAAGGGGCATGCACAGGGGTTAAATGGTGTGATCCACTGCTACTCCTATTCCAAAGAGATGGCAAAAGAGTATGTGAAAATGGGCTTTTACATCGGCATCGGCGGTGTCGTTACTTTTAAAAATGCGAAAAAAGTAAAAGAGACAGTCGCAGAGATTCCGCTTACTTCAATCGTGCTGGAAACAGATTGCCCGTATCTTGCACCGGAGCCTTTCCGCGGCAAGAGAAACCAGTCTGCATATATCCAATATGTAGCGGAAAAGATCGCAGAGATCAAAGAGATCTCATATGAAGAAGTTGTTGCACAGACAGAGAAAAATGCACGTGCCATGTATGGTCTGGATGCATAAAGCATATGCACGCATCAGGTATGGTCTGGATGCATAAAGCATATGCACACATCATGTATGGTCTGGATGCATAAAGCATATGCACGCATCAGGTATGGTCTGGACGTGTAAGACATTATTCGCAATGAATCAGCGATAGTGAACTTTATTAAGTACAAATAAATTAATTTTATGAAATCCAACCAGGAAATTCCCGGTTGGATTTTTGCTACCTGTTTTTCTGCATTTCTATATGTATTTCGCTATATTTTAATTTTTCCATATATTTTCGGAGTTTTCTTTATATTTTCTTAAGACTATTTTCGATTTTGGGTATATCATTAAGACAAAACTTATTGTATAATTAGAAAATACCTAAAATTCAGGGAGAAGTGAGAAAATGGCAAAACCAGATCTGGGAAATCCGCAAAATACAATTGAAGTATTACAGAAATATAAATTTAATTTTCAGAAGAAGTTCGGACAGAATTTTCTGATCGATACACATGTGCTGGATAAGATTATTTATTCCGCAGAGATTACAAAAGAAGACATGGTGCTGGAGATCGGACCGGGGATTGGAACGATGACACAATATCTGGCAGAGGCAGCCGGCAAGGTCATTGCGGTTGAGATCGATAAAAATCTGATTCCGATTCTTGCGGATACACTGCATGAATATGAAAATGTTCAGATTATCAACGAGGATGTTCTGAAGCTTGATATTGCGAAGATCGTAGAGGAGCAGAACGGAGGAAAACCGATTAAAGTGGTTGCGAATCTGCCATATTATATTACGACACCGATCATTATGGGACTTTTTGAAAATCATGTTCCGCTTCAGAGCATTACGGTCATGGTACAGAAGGAAGTGGCAGACCGTATGCAGACCGGACCGGGTAACAAGGATTACGGTGCTCTGTCACTGGCGGTGCAATATTATGCAGACCCGTACATTGTTGCAAATGTCCCACCGAACTGCTTCATGCCAAGACCGAAGGTAGGCTCAGCAGTCATCCGTCTGACAAGACATGCTGAACCTCCGGTGGAAGTAGAAGATGAGAAGCTGATGTTTGATATTATCAGAGCGTCTTTCAACCAGCGTCGGAAGACACTTGCCAATGGTTTGAAAAATGCAGGCAAATGGGATCTCCCGAAAGAAGTGATCGCAGAAGCAATCGAGACGTTAGGCAAAGGCGCAAGCGTCAGAGGAGAGGCATTATCACTGGAGGAATTTGCAAGACTGAGCAATGAAATTTATAATTATCTGCATAATCGTATATCGTGAAGCTTATGCTTCCTGTTTATGCTCATATCGGGGCGGGCCATTAAGTCATAAAATCACTCTGGTGTAATTGCATTGTGGTTTCTGACATCATATAAATGGTAAAAAACAATAAATTTGTTGCAGAAAAAAACAATTGTGGATTGAAAAACAAAGATATTAACAAAGAAAGGATGATGCGCATGGAGAAAAAAAACAAATATGCACTGTTCGAGATCACACCGGAGATTGAGCATTTCGCAGAACTGTGTGAGAAGAATACGACAATAGAAAAAGACCTGTACAGCAAATACGAAGTAAAACGCGGACTCCGTGATGTGAATGGAAAAGGAGTACTTGCCGGCCTTACTAATATTTCCGATGTCTGTGCGACTAAGATCGTGGACGGCAAAGAAGTTCCGTGTGCAGGTAATCTGTATTACCGTGGATATAACATCAAAGACTTGGTGCGTGGATTTTTAGAGGACGGACATTTTGGATTTGAAGAGATCGCATATCTGTTGTTGTTTGGCGAGCTTCCGAATATAAAAGAGTCGGAGATGTTCCATGAGACACTCGTAGAGCGCCGGACATTGCCGCCGACATTTGTGCGTGATGTCATTATGAAAGCGCCGAGCCAGGACATGATGAATACGCTGGCGAAATGTATTTTGAATCTGTATACTTACGACCGCAAAGCGGATGATACAAGTATCCCGAATGTATTAAGACAGTGTCTGAACCTGATCAGCCAGTTCCCGATGATGATGGTGTACGGCTATCATGCATATAATTACCGTATGGGCGATGACCTGTTTATTTACGCGCCATCACCGGATCTGTCTACTTCTGAAAATATTCTGATGATGCTCCGTGAGGATCGTAAATACACAGAACTGGAAGCGAAGCTCCTTGATATGGCTCTGGTTCTGCATATGGATCACGGCGGTGGTAATAACTCAACATTTACGACACACGTTGTAACTTCTTCCGGAACGGACACTTATTCAACGATGGCAGCAGCGATGGCTTCGTTAAAAGGACCAAAACACGGTGGTGCGAATATCAAAGTAACGAAGATGTTTGAAGACATGAAAGCGCATGTATCAGACTGGGAAGATGAAGATGAAGTACGTCAGTATTTAAATGATCTGCTGGAGAAGAAAGCATTTGACCAGAAAGGTCTGATCTACGGAATGGGACATGCAATCTATTCTGTTTCAGATCCGCGTGCAGACATTTTCAAAAAATTTGTAAAACAGCTTGCAGAGGAAAAAGGCTGTGAAAAAGAATACGGACTGTATGCGCTTGTAGAACGTCTGGCTCCGGAAGTGATCGCACAGAAGCGTAAGATTTACAAAGGTGTCAATGCCAATGTAGATTTTTACAGCGGACTGGTTTACAGTATGCTGGATCTTCCTCCGGCACTTTACACACCGATTTTTGCGGCGGCACGTATTGTCGGCTGGAGTGCACACCGTCTGGAAGAGTTAAAGAATGCGGATAAGATTATCCGTCCGGCGTATAAGCCACTGGCTTCCTACAAAGAATATGTAAAAATGGAAGATCGTTAGGAGAAGGAAGTTGATATAAAATGAAGAAAGATTTCAACTTTTTAAGTGCAGATGGGAGGACGCGCTCACATGGAATCATCTGGATCCCGGAAGGTGAAGTGCGTGCGATCCTCCAGATCTGTCACGGAATGGTAGAATATATAGACCGCTACGATGAATTTGCCAGATACTTAAACGGACATGGTTATCTTGTGATCGGGCACGACCATCTGGGACATGGAAAGACTGCAGCAAAGCCGGAAGAATACGGACATTTCCCGGAAGAATACGGTAACGATTATGTAATCGGAGATATCCACAGAGTCCGCAGAGTCGGTGAGAAGAATTATCCGGATCTACCATATTTTATGCTGGGACACAGTATGGGTTCATTTCTGCTTCGTCAGTATCTGACGATGTATGCTGATGGACTTGCCGGTGCGATCATCATGGGAACCGGTGAACACAGCATGGCGGAATTGAACATGGGGCAGAAGCTCTGTAAAGGGCTTGCGGCAGTAAGAGGCTGGCATTATCACAGCCCGCTTGTGCATAAGATGAGTGTTGGTAATTATAATAGGAAATTTCATCCGGCAGTAACAGCAACAGACTGGATCAGTTCAGATCTGGATGTGCGCAGAAAATACGAGAAAGATCCACTTTGCTCTTTCCAGTTTACGGTTGGCGGTTATTATCAGATGTTTGAAGGAATGAAAGTGCTTGCCCGCAAAGAGAGCATAGAGAAGATTTCGAAGGATTTGCCGATATTCTTTGTATCCGGTGCAGACGATCCGGTTGGAGATTTTGGAAAAGCAGTACAGAAAGTATATGACAAGTACAAGAATGCCGGATTTGAAAAAGTAGAGATGAAGCTGTATCAGGATGACAGGCATGAGATCCTGAATGAAACAGACCGCAGTCAGGTATTCGAAGATCTGTATTTATGGATGGAAGAAAATTTATCACTTTAATTAAGTAAAACCCATTGACAAAACTAATGGGTGAGCATAAAATGTAGGTGAAATTAATAGAGCGTACAGGACGAAGGCGTCACAAACATGAGTTTGTGCGCCTTTTTTAGTGTAAAAAGGTCAGGAGAAGGAGGAATTTACAATGAAAACTTTAGGTTATTACAATGGCAAATACGGTGAACTGGATGAGATGACAATCCCGATGAACGACCGTGTCAGCTGGTTTGGAGATGGTGTATACGATGCAGGGCCGTCCAGAAATTATGAGATTTTCGCAATTGATGAACATATCGACAGATTCTTTAACAGTGCGGGACTTCTGGACATTAAAATGCCGGTAACAAAGCCAGAGTTGAAAGAACTCCTTCAGGAAATGGTAAATAAAATGGATACAGGTAATTTATTTGTTTACTATCAGGTCACAAGAGGAACCGGTATCCGTGATCATGCATATACAGAGGGTCCTGGAAACTTATGGATTATGCTGAAACCGGCAGAAATTTCCGATGGAACGAAGCCAATCAAGCTGATCACAAGAGAAGATACACGTTTCTTCCATTGTAATATCAAAACATTGAACTTAATTCCTTCTGTAGTTGCGACACAGAAAGCAAAAGAAGCCGGATGTCAGGAATGTGTATTCTACAGACCGGGTGGACGTGTAACAGAATGTGCACATAGTAATGTCCATATTATTAAAGATGGCAAACTGATAACAGCACCGACTGACAACCTGATTCTTCCAGGTATTGCAAGAGCACATATTATCAAAGCCTGCAAGAAATTGGAGATTCCGGTAAGCGAGACACCGTACACACTGGATGATCTGTTCAACGCAGATGAAGTTATCGTATCCAGCTCCAGCAACTTATGTCTGCATGCAAATGAGATCGATGGCAAGCCGGTTGGCGGAAAAGCACCGGAACTTCTGGAGAAGATCCGTGTAGCAGTTCTGGATGAATTTTACAAAGCAACAGATAAATAAATGAGAAGGTGAAGTCATGGGAGAAATAAAATATATGCCGGCAGGGGACCGGGCGCTGGTTGTGGAATTTGGCAATCAGATCGATCCTGCGATCAATGACAAAGTACATGCGCTGGCAGCGAAAATTGCAGAAACTCGGATTCCGGGTGTACAGGAAATGGTACCAACGTTTCGTTCTCTGATGATTTACTATGATCCGGCAATTACCTCTTTTGAAAATGTAAGGAAGCAGACAGCAGAGCTGACCGGACAATTGATTGGGAAGACAACAGAGAAGAAACGGATTTTAAAAATTCCGTGTTGTTATGGCGCAAGATTCGGACTGGATCTGGCAGATATGGAAAAACATACCGGACTGGATCGTGACGAGATCATAAAGATCCATAGTTCCGTTGATTATAAAATTTATATGATGGGATTCCTGCCGGGATTTGTTTATCTTGGTGGTCTGGATAAACGAATTGAAATGCCAAGACTGAAAAGCCCGCGCGTAAGAATTCTTCCGGGGGCTGTTGGCATCGGTGGCAATCAGACAGGAGTCTATCCGCTGGCTTCACCGGGAGGATGGAGACTGATGGGTGGTACACCGGTTGATTTCTATGATCCGTACAGAGAAGATCCGATCCTCTGTAAAGCAGGAGAATATATCCGTTTTATACCAATCACGATTGGCGATTACTACGATATCCGCCACATGATCGTAAAAGGAGAGTATCAGGTAGAGGTTGTGGAAGAAGGTGATGAAGGATGTCAGTAAAAGTTGTTATTCCGGGACCGCTTACAACAGTACAGGATGCGGGCAGATACGGATATATGAATTCCGGTATCGGGACATCCGGAGTCATGGACGAAGTTTCTTATAAGAAGGCCAATTATCTTGTGGGAAATGAAAACGGAGAAGCCGTACTGGAAGTAACTTTGTTCGGCGGAACGATGGAATTTACGGAAGATGCAGTCATTGCTGTTACAGGAGCAACAATGGACGTAAAGATAAATGAGGAACCGACAGAAATGTACCGTGCATACCAGGTGAAGGCTGGAGATGTCTTATCCCTTGGGATGGTAACTGCAGGCTGCAGAACTTATGTAGCTTTCGCCGGTGGCATTGATGTTCCGGTTGTGCTTGGAAGCCGTTCAACAAATCTTAAATGTAAGATGGGCGGTTACGAAGGAAGGGCGCTGGCAGCCGGAGATATTTTTGAAATTGGCAAAAATGGCAGAAGTTATGAAGCACTGAAAGACCGGATGGCAAAGCCGGATGTATATACATCACCAATCACTGTCCGTGTAATCGAAGGACCGCAGGAAGAGTATTTTACCGAGGCGGGAAAGAAAACATTTTACAATGAAACGTATACGATATCTGATCAGAGTGACCGGATGGGCTACCGGATGGAAGGTGCACCGATTGAAAGTGTAAACGGAACGGATATTATTTCCGATGGAATTGCACTTGGTTCCATTCAGGTTCCGACAAATGGAAAACCAATCATTCTACTTGCAGACCGGCAGACAACCGGAGGATATGCAAAGATTGCTACAGTGTGTTCTTTTGATATCCCGAAACTGGTACAGGGCAAGCCGGGGGATCAGGTGAGATTTCAGAAAATTTCGTTAGATGAAGCAGCAAAGATATGGAAAACAGAAAGCGGGGAAAGGTAAAGATGAGTGAAGCAGTAAATTACAGTGATTTGAAACCGGCAGAGGTCAGAAAATTGATCCGAGAAGGAAAAATAACATGTCCGACATCGGGCATGTGTGCGGGATACGCACAGGCAAATCTGGTTATCCTGCCAAAGGATCTGGCTTATGATTTTCTCTTATTTACCCAGAGAAACCCGAAACCGTGTCCGATCCTTGAAGTCAGCGACGTAGGAAGCAGAGATCTTCACTATATCGCAGATGATGTGGATCTGGCAAAGGATTTTCCAAAATACCGCATTTACAAAAAAGGTGAACTTGTCGGAGAGTATACCGACATTGAAGAGTTCTGGCAGGATGATTTTGTGAGCTTTCTGATCGGATGCAGCTTCTCTTTTGAATCTGCACTTCTGGAAGCAGGAATTCCGGTCAGACATATCGAGGAAAACTGTAATGTGCCGATGTTCAAGACAAATATCGCTTGCACACCGGCAGGTATTTTCAAAGGAAATATGGTAGTCAGCATGCGTCCGATCCCGAATGACCAGGTTGTGAAATCCGCACTGATCACGGGTGAGATGCCAAGAGTACACGGTGCACCGATACAGATTGGCAATCCGGAAGCAATTGGTATTTCTGATGTAATGAAACCGGATTTCGGCGATAGTGTAACGATCAATGAAGGAGAAGTTCCGGTATTCTGGCCATGTGGCGTAACACCGCAGAATGTTGTTATGAATGTGAAACCGGATATTGTGATCACACACGCACCGGGACATATGCTGATTACGGATGTAAAGAATGTAGAATTGAAGTACTAAAGTGGTTCTAATAGAGCCACCCACCATGATATGAGTAAAAGCGTAGCAGTGCAGTGATGGGAGAACACGAGTATTGTGCGGTTTTGAAAATAGATGGAAGTAGTCTGAAAAAAGATTTGAAACATAGAAAGAAGGAAGAAAAATGTTTGCAGTAGATTTAAACTGTGATCTTGGAGAAAGTTTTGGAAATTATAAATGCGGACTGGATGAGGAAGTCATTCCCTTTATTTCTTCCGCAAATGTAGCATGTGGATTTCATGCATCCGATCCGGTGGTAATGGCAAAGACCGTAGCACTTGCGAAAGAGCAGGGCGTCCGTGTTGGCGCACATCCGGGATATCCGGATCTGGTCGGATTCGGCAGAAGAAATCTGGCAGCATCGCCGGCAGAAGTAAAAGCAATGGTGCAGTATCAAATCGGGGCATTGAAAGCATTCTGCACAGCACAGGGAATTAAACTGCAGCATGTAAAACCGCACGGTGCAATGTATAACATGGCAGGAAAAGATGAAAAACTGGCAACAGCAATCGCAGAAGCAATCAAAGAAGTCGATCCTGAGCTTATCCTTCTTGCACCGAGTAGCAGCAAAATGATGGGAGCCGCAAAGGCAGTAGGACTTCGCGTGGCAAAAGAAGTATTTGCGGACAGAGCATATGAAGAAGACGGCTCGCTGGTAGCAAGAAGCAAACCGGGCGCAATGATCACCGATGAAGAAGAAGCTGTGGCACGTGTCATCAAGATGATAAAGGAAGGAACCGTAACAGCGATTACCGGAAAAGAGATTCCGGTTGAAGCAAATTCTGTATGCGTGCATGGAGACGGACCGAAAGCACTGGCATTTGTTCAGAAGATCCGTAAAGCGCTGGAAGCAGAAAACATCAGGATTGCATCAATCGAAGAAGTAATTGGGAAATAAAACAGGCAGAAGACGACAGCAAAAATAAAGGAGAGATTAGAAGTGGGAGCACAGGCACAGGCGGCACAGACAAAAGTAAATATAAAAAAAGAAACCGTTGAAGATATTGTACTGCGTCATTCCAAGCGCGGTATGACTATCTTGCGCAAATATATGGGCGATTTCTACTGCAAGAGGGCGGCTGAGAAGATTCTGGAGCTTCCGAAAGGAAATATATTTCTGACAACCGGATTTTATGTAGCGGGACATGCAGAGACGGACGGTCCTCTCGGAACGATGACACTCGCAAAAGCACTGCGGGCTGTCGGATACCGACCGATCATCGTAACAGATAAATATTGTCGTGGATTTTTTGAACTTGAGGATCTGGACGTAGAATATGCACATATCTGCGATGGCGTGGAACAGTATACAGAAGTTCTGGAAGATTACGATCCGGTTGCACTGATTTCCATTGAACGCTGTGGCAAAAATATTGAAGATGATTATGCAAATATGCGCGGTATAAGCATTAAGAAAAATACAGCAAAAGCCGATATCCTTTTTGATCTTGCCAAAAAGCGCGGAATCCCGACATTTGGTGTCGGAGATGGCGGAAATGAAATCGGTATGGGCAATCTGAAAGAAGTTATTGTAGATAAACTGGCGCTTGTACCATGCAAGGTAGAAGTTGACAATCTAATTATCGCAACCGTATCCAACTGGGGCGCATATGCATTAGCGGCATATATACAGAAGATAGAAAAGATACAGGTACTTCCTACATATAAAGAAATCAAATCCTATCTGCAGGCGATCGTAGATCTCGGCAGCATCGATGGCGTGACAAAAGAACAGGTACTGAGTGTGGATGGTTTTCCACTGACTGTGGAAAAAGAGATCCTTGATGAACTCCACCGCGCAGTGGGGACGGGGATTTTCTAGAAAGTGCCAGGTACAAATTGAAAAGGGGACAGGTCATTTCTAAAAAGGGGACGGGGCTTTTCTCAAAAAGCCCCGTCCCCTTTTTAACGCAGCGAAAACCCGCTAACCATACGGCTAACGGGTTTCGTTGTTTTTATCGTTATCTAAAGGAATGAGAGTAAAGTGCACACCGGCTTGACCGGTGCTACTTTATGAGGGGGTGATAGTTGATGTGTTCTTCAACTATCTGACTCTTAGTATACAGGGAAAATGTGTCTAAAGTATGTTCCTTTTCTTAAACAAAACGAAATTTTCTTAAGGAAAAATTAACCAGAGTATGTTACAATTAATCCACATGAAACGTAAAAAATAAAAGGAAAGGTATGGTATCGATTGAAGTTATATCAGTCAAAATTATTGGAAAAACTAAAAGAGTCATTGGAAGCTGTACTGCCGATCATAGGGATTGTTCTGTTGCTTAGTTTTACGATCGCTCCGATTCCGGCAGGAATTCTGATGGCTTTTTTAGTGGGCGCGATTCTTCTTGTTGTGGGAATGATGTTTTTTACATTGGGAGCTGAGATTGCGATGACGCCTATGGGAGAGAGAATTGGAACGAGAATTGCCGGTTCCAGGAGACTTCCATTTATTGTGTTATTGTGTTTTACGCTGGGATTTATTATTACGGTGTCGGAGCCGGATCTGCAAGTGCTTGCCGAACAAGTTCCGTCTATTCCGAACAATGTTCTGATCTTTGCAGTAGCGGCAGGCGTTGGAATATTTCTTGTGGTTGCGGTTCTTCGTATGTTATTTGGAATTGCGCTTTACAGATTATTGTTTTTGTTTTATCCGGTGATATTTATTCTTGCGTTTTTTGTGCCGGCAGATTCACTGGCGGTCGCATTTGACTCCGGCGGAGTCACGACAGGACCGATGACCGTTCCTTTCATTATGGCGCTTGGTGTCGGCTTCTCCGCAGTACGAAGTGATAAATATGCAGAAACGGATAGTTTCGGTCTGGTTGCACTTTGTTCAATCGGGCCGGTACTTGCCGTCCTGCTTCTAGGTATTCTTTACCGCCCGGAGAGTGGCGTTTATGCAGGCATCCATATTCCGGATGTGAAAGATTCGATAGAACTTGGAAGACTGTTCACAGCGGAACTTCCACTTTATATAAGAGAAATGCTATTATCACTGCTTCCGATTGTTGTATTTTTCCTTGTGTTCCAGGTACTGGCTTTGCATCTGATGAAACGGACACTGGTGAAAATTGCAATTGGAATCCTGTATACATACATTGGGCTTGTGCTGTTCCTGACAGGGGCAAATGTAGGATTTCTCCCAACCGGTAATTATCTGGGGCAGGTACTTGCAGGGTTACCGAATCCGTTTGTGCTTGTACCGATCGGTATGGTGATCGGCTATTTCATCGTAAAGGCGGAACCGGCAGTTTATGTGCTCATGGAGCAGGTAGAAGAGCTGACTTCGGGTGCGATACCTGGGAAGGCAATGGGACTGAGTTTGTCCTGTGGCGTTGCGGTCTCACTGGGCCTTGCAATGATCCGTGTACTGACCGGAATTTCTATTTTCTGGTTTCTCATACCGGGTTATGCAGTTTCTTTGCTTCTTGCGTTCCGGGTACCGAAAATCTTCACTGCGATAGCATTTGACTCCGGTGGTGTGGCCTCTGGCCCAATGACGGCAACTTTTCTGTTGCCTCTGGCACAGGGAGCATGCGAAGCGATTGGAGGAAATGTAGTTACGGATGCATTTGGTGTTGTGGCAATGGTTGCGATGACACCACTTATCACGATACAGATACTGGGTGCGGTTTACCAGCATCAGGAGAAGAAACGCCAGACCGAAGAGGCGGTTCCTGTACTGCCACTGGAAGCATACGGCGACATGGATATTATAGAGTTATGATGATACCAGAAGAGCTATATGTCAACGACACATGTTTAGTGCCGACCAGAGCGGAGTGTAGATGTGAGAACGTACAGTATGAAACGATTTATTGGAATTAGAAAGGCGGAAAAATATGAGCCGGTTATATATGATGGCTGCGATCACAAGCCGCAGCGCAAGAAAAAAGTTTCGTGAATTTTATAAGACACACGAACAGCAGGTATTTTTTGAAATACTGGGAAAAGGGACAGCGAACAGTGAGGTGCTGAATTATTTTGGATTAGAAGAAACAGAAAAGATTCTTTTTCTCTCCATCGTGACCGGAGATACATGGAAACGACTGAAACGCGGACTGATCATTGATATGAAAATTGATGTTCCGGGAACGGGGATTGCTTTTGCAGTGCCGCTTGCGAGCATAGGCGGCAAAAAGACACTGCAATATCTGATACAGGAACAGCCATTTGAAAAAGAGGAGGAAACAGCATTGAAGGAGACAGATTATGAACTGATGATTGCCATTGCCAATCAGGGATATATCGATACGGTTATGGAAGCCGCAAGAGAAGCAAATGCGGGAGGCGGTACAGTTGTCCATGCGAAAGGAACCGGAACAGAGCTCGCCAGAAAATATCTTGGTGTTTCCCTCGTGGAAGAGAAGGAAATGATCTTCATTGTTACTCGCTCCTCACAGAAAGCACAGATTATGAAAGCAATCATGGAGAAAACCGGATTGAAGAGTAAGGAGAAGGCAATCGTATTTTCACTGCCTGTTTCGAGTGTGGTCGGACTTCGCATGACAGAGGAAGATATTAAGGATGATCTGCTGTAAGGCATATTATTATCAAATACCAGAAACGAAAGCTTGCGAAACCTTTCATTCACTGTAAGTGTTATTTGGAAGCCACAGATGCTATGATTACATCAATGAAAGGAGAGCAGAGAATGAGTATTTTAAAAATTGAATCTTTATGTAAATATTATGGAAACAAGAAAAATGAGACAAAGGCACTGGATGGAATCAGCCTGGAAGTACAGACAGGGGAATTTTTAGGAATCATGGGAAGCAGCGGATCCGGAAAATCCACACTTCTTAACTGCGTGGCAAGTGTGATTCGTCCGACAGGAGGACAGATTCTTGTAAATGGAACCGATATCCGTTCGCTGAAAGGCGCAGAACTTTCCGATTACAGAGGACGCCAGATCGGTTACCTTTTCCAAAACTTTGAACTTTTAGAGAACCTTACCGGAAGAGAAAATATTCTTCTTCCGCTGGCTCTTCATAAATATGAAGAGAAAAAAGGGGAACAGAAGTTAAAAGAACTGGCAGAATATCTTGAGATACAGGATGTACTGGACAAATTTCCGACACAGATGTCCGGCGGGCAAAAACAGCGTATAGCAGCAGCCAGAGCATTGGTCATGGATCCACACCTGATTCTGGCAGATGAACCGACTGGGGCACTGGATTCGCGTAATGCAAAAGCATTGATGGAGAAACTCTTCGGTTTAAATCGCAACAAAAAAGCAACAATCATGATGGTGACACATGATGCAAATGCAGCAAGTTATTGCGGACGGATTTTATTTATCCAGGATGGAGTACTCTTCCATGAGCTGCGCAGAGATTTCGCAGAAGAATCCCAGCAGGAGTTTTACGAGCGCATTTTGAAAGTGTTGGCGCAGTTGGGAGGAGGCAGTGCAAATGTTCTTTAAACTTGTCTCCAGAAACAGTAAGAGAAGCCGCAGGGAAAATGGATTGTTTCATGCTTCACTTCTCGTTGTCGTAATTGCATTTTATGTGATTCTGGCACTGCCGAAGCAGGATGTGATCATTTTCCTGAAAGAGATGGAAAGTGATGCTATACAGAAAATCTTTCAAATGGTTCCGATACTGTTTGGCGCATCGTTATGCATTTTGTTCTTTCTCGTATATTTTGCAGGACGTTACCAGATGGAGCGGAGAAAACATGAATTTGGTGTGTACCGTATGATGGGCATGAGCCGGAGCCGGCTGTTTTTTATGTTGATGACAGAAGATATTAAGAGCAGTCTACTGATCCTTGTGGCAGGAATCCCGGTTGCAGTCTGCATTTCCGAGCTGGTCAGCCTGATCACAGCGAAGGTAGAGGGGCTTGGAATCCTCGGTCATCAGAGTACATTTTCATTCGCTGCAGTGATTGGAACCGCTGTCGGTTTCATACTGGTAAAATTATTTGCGTGCCTGTTCTTAAGCGGCGCGGTAGTTAAGGACGAGATCGGCAATCTTATGAATCCGCAGGCAAAAGAGCAGGGAAAAACAAGACCGAAGGTTCTGTATGTGCTTGCCTTTGCGACAGGATGCGTGTTATTGTTTGTGGCATTTTATGATGGAATCCGTGGACATATCTGGGATGACCTTCTTATTCTTGCACGGACAGTAGTCTTTGGAATTGCCGGAGTATTTCTTGTATTCTATGGTTTCCGGCTGATACTGGAACAACTGGGCAGATGGGGCAGCCGACACGAGAGACTTGGAATGTTTACATTCCGCCAGCTGGAAGAAATGTTTATCCGCAAGAGCAGCGTCCCGGCGGTGAGCTGTATTCTGATCCTCGCAGCACTCTGCCTGTTCGGTGCAGGAATCGGGATTGCCAGAAGTTATACGGTACAGAGCGAGCGTGTCGTAGATTATACATTTGACGATGACAATGAGGACGTCAGTACAACTATTGAAAAATTGCAGAAGTCCGGGCTTCGCTCAGATTTTGAAAAGCTGATCCAGATTAAAACCGGATATATAGAATCTTCGATCGAAAATCTGGATAAGGAAGGTAAACCATCGAAAAAGAAGAACCGGGTAGTTGGCTTTAACGCAGATGAACTCGTAGACAAGTTGAAAAAAGATGGAAAGACACCGAATGAAAATGTATTTGCAATGGAGATAGAACGGGAAGATACACCGCATATTATTGCATTATCCGGGTATAATGAGCTGTTAAAACAGGCAGGAGAAAAGCCTCTTGCATTGAAAGATCACCAGGCAGCAGTTTACCTTGGATCGGCACTTTATTCCGATGAGTTTAAAGAAATAATGAGTAAAGCCTTACAGGGAAATATACATGTTACAATGGACGGAAAGACATGGAGCCTTGGGGAAAAGGTTATGAATAAAGAAATCGTTGCCGACCGCGCGATTACACTTGGATTTGCGCTGATCGTACCGGACAAGGCTTATGAACAGATGACAGCCGGAAATGGCACCACATATCTGGATGGCGTGCTAAAACCATCAAAAACGGAGAAACAGGGACTGATCCGTGTATATCAGGAAATGAACCAGAAACTTGACAAAGTCGGAATTTCGTATGACTGTTTTCTGCAGAGCCTTGGACGACGTATGTTCTACGGTGTATGTGCAAGTTATATTACAATCTATCTGGCAGTGATTTTCCTGATTATTGGAAATACGGTAATCAGTGTACAGTTCCTGACAAATCAGCAGAAAATTGGCAGACGGTATCAGACTCTGATACGGCTCGGAGCAACCCCCAATGCGCTCTGCCGTTCCGCAAAAAAGCAGATTAACTGGTATTTTGGCATTCCGGTATTCTTAGGAGCAGCCGGAAGTATTCCGGCGATGGCAAGCTTATTTTCCCTGTTTGTGGAAACAGGAGAAGGTACACAGAAAGTACTGCTCTTAAGTGCAAGCGGGATGATCTTGTTGCTTCTGATCGTAGAATTGATCTATATTCTGGAAGTCAAGAAACTCAGCGACCGATATCTGTTGTATCTGATGGTGCCGGAAAGAGAAGAATAAAAGAAAGTATGATTTTATGAAACGAATAGGAATTGTGGAAGACGAAGTCTTCATACGTGAAGAATTAGGAGAAATACTGGAAAAGGCCGGATATGAAGTCGTGGCGGTAGAAGATTTTGAAAAGGTGGAAGAGGAGCTTTCTAAGGCTCCTCTTGATCTCGTTCTGCTTGACCTTAATCTGCCGGGGAAGAGCGGATTCCAGATCTGTCGGGAGTTGAAGCATAAAGGAACGACGCCGGTCTGTGTACTGACATCGAGAGACCAGATGGCAGATGAACTGCGTGCGCTGGAACTGGGTGCGGATGAATATCTGACAAAGCCATGCCGGAAAGAAAGACTTCTGGCGAGGGTGTCCAATGTGTTAAAAAGATATGAAGGCCGCAAGCATTTGCTGGAAGGGAAAAAATTTTTGCTGGATCAGCAGACATATACACTTTATATCCATGATGAATCGATTGTCCTGCCAAAGAATCAGGGAAAATTACTGGAAGTATTTCTTAAGAAGCGTGGGCAGATCGTGACAAAAGAAGAACTGTCGATTGCACTTTGGGATACAATAGATTTTATCGATGAAAATGCATTGCAGGTAAATCTGACGAGATTAAAGAAAACCATGCAGAAACTTCATATGGAAGAAGAGATTGAAACCATCCGGGGAACAGGCTATCGTTTGGAAATTCGGTGATAAAAGGCAGATGTCAGGCAACTCATTAAAAGAAAAGTAAAAAAATGATGTAAGGAGAACGTACAGGATGAAGAACTACGGAAAGAGAATAGCAGAATATATGCCCTGGCTTTTGTTGACAGGGTGTGTGGAAGGTATCTGTATTTTATTTCTTGCGCTTGCAGATGTCCAGGTGTTACAAGTGCTTGCAGGAGTTCTCACATTGATGACCGTATTAATGTATGCCGGGGTCTGCATTTATATCGTAAAGAAAGAACAGAAAAAAGAAGAGGCATTTGCTCTATTTTTAAAGGAACCAGAGGAAAAGACTGCAGAACAGTTATTGCTATACTGCGGGAAAGCAGAGAAAGAACGGATGCAGAATCTCCTCGACTATCTGCAAATACAACGAAAAGAAAAAGAAAATCTGTTGAAAAAGACAGAAGATTATGAAGAGTATATTGAAGGGTGGTCACATGAGGTAAAAACGCCGTTATCTTTGCTTGCATTTATACTGGGAAATCATAAAGAAGAATTTTCAGAGCCGGTCGGATATAAGCTGGAATATATTCAGACACGTATGCAGGAATCGATCGATCAGATGTTATTTTATGCAAGGTTAAAGGGTGGTCACAAAGATTATCTGTTTGAAATGCTGAATCTTAAAGAATCACTGGGGAAAGTCCTGGAAGATTACGGTCCGCTTCTGGAGGAGAAGAAATTTCACGTGGATATCCAGATGGAGCCGGAAGGGATTCAAATCTACAGTGACCGGAGAGGGCTTGAATTTATGCTGGGACAGTTTATCAGCAATGCGGTCAAATATTGTGATAAAGAGCCGGAAATCCGTATCCATGTGGAAAAAAGAGAAGAAAACAGGAAGAAAATGTGGATACTTTATATAGAAGATAACGGTTGTGGCGTAAAAGCCTGCGATCTCCCGTATATTTTTGATAAAGGCTTCACCGGCAGTGATATCAATGTCAACAAGAAACCAACCGGCATGGGGCTTTATCTTGCAAGAGAGATGGCGACAGATCTGGGATTGAAATTATATGCTGTATCGGAATATAGGGAAGGTTTGACTATGAAAGTTCAGATCCCAATTGTGGATCGTCCATGTGTTCCAGGTTCAGACTGCGGGGTTCTACCGGGGTAGAGAAAACAATCTGAGTTTGTGTTTTCCCAAACTTTTGCAGATGTCCAATGAATTGATCCAATTCAATTGTGCTTGGAAATGCAACTTTAATGAGCATGGAGTAGTTACCGGTAATATTTTATAATTTATTTGAATCTGTTGAGACACTTGGACAGGCAGCAGAAACGTTAGTAGATAATTGTATAGCAGGAATTACGGCAGATGAAGCAAGATGCCGCAAACTGGTAGAATTCAATAATAGCGAAAACCCGTTAGCATTGTGCTAACGGGTTTTCGTTGTTTTTATAGTTATCTAAAGGAATGAGAGTAAAGTGTGCATTGAACTTGTGTCAATGCTTAACTTTATGAGGGGGGAGATAGATAAGTGTTTCTCATCTATCTGTCTCTTATTATATTAGATAAATATGTCCAAAATATGTTAAAACTATAAAAGAAATCGAAAAAATCTTAAGACGACCTTAAGATGATGGGAAGAAAACCTAAAGACAGGCCTCTGTACGCAACTGATTGTTAAGGTAATTGGCTAGTATATCGAAAAATTCTCCCGCGGTTGGACGGGCATGCAGTGGATACATGGCAATTTCCTGAAGAAGGGGACGGTTCCCGCGTTCCCAGCAAATGCGGATCACTGTGCGTATGTCACGTTCTACGCTGCTTCCGGTTGTGAAGTAAGCTTCTGCAATACGGGTATATAATAATTTACCTACTGATAGCAGGTAATCTTCATTGTCCATGCAAAGGGATACGCCATAGACAAGATAATGATATCCACGGTAAGTGGCTCCAATGCCAAGTGAGCGGATAAGCTGTTCAATTTCGTGTTTTCTCATAAATTACCTCGCACTTCTTCCGAGATTAAAACCGCCTGCAAAAGTAAAAAAGTGATGACTATTATTCGACTATTATAATAGAAAATCGGTACTTTTCTTAATAATACTACAAAATAAGGAAAACTGCGACAGACATCGACACACATTTTTTGGCTCTTTTCATAATTTCTTAAGGAAATTCCTTATTTGTCCTTAAATTTTTTCTGTTATTCTTGTATAGTAAGAGATGAGGTGAAGAAAAATGGCGAAAATATTAGTATGTGATGATGATAAAGAAATCGTAGAAGCGATTGAGATCTATCTGAGTCAGGAAGGACATCAGATCCTGAGAGCATATGACGGTGAGGAAGCACTTAAGATTCTGGAGACAGAAAAAGATGTGGAACTTCTGATCATAGATGTCATGATGCCAAAGTTGGACGGAATCCGTGCAACACTGAAAGTTCGGGAAGCGAATAATATTCCGATTATTATACTGTCAGCAAAATCGGAAGATGCGGATAAGATCCTGGGACTGAATGTCGGCGCGGATGATTACGTGACAAAACCGTTTAATCCGCTGGAGCTGATTGCAAGAGTCAAATCCCAGCTTCGCAGATATACACAGCTTGGAAGTACATCCGGTAAGGAGCGGGAAGAAGTCTATACGACCGGTGGACTGGTGATCAACGATGATCTGAAAGAAGTAACAGTTGATGGGGAACAAGTAAGACTGACACCGATTGAATATAATATTTTACTGTTTCTTGTAAAGAATCAGGGAAAAGTATTTTCCATTGACCAGATTTATGAAAATATCTGGAATGAAGATGCAATCGGTGTAGATAATACAGTTGCGGTACATATCCGGCACATTCGTGAGAAGATAGAAATCAACCCGAAAGAACCAAGATATCTGAAGGTTGTATGGGGAGTCGGTTATAAGATTGAAAAGATTTGCCTATAAGTAGCAGGGTATAAAAGATATAGGAGACGATGTATGAAAAGTAAATGGTACCGGTCAAAAGGAATGAAATTCATCCTGATTATTCTGGCGCACATTTTTGTGATCACGGCGACGACAGGTGGACTCTGGGTAACCGCGTATCCGATTTTCCGACAGGAGATTTTTGAAGGAAAACCGGCAAAAAAATACGAGGATTCCAGGAATTTTAATACTCAGATGAAGGACTATACGGCACAGGTTGTGAACGGAATCAGTGCGCGAAAGTATTTTGAAACAGAAGGAAAATTTGATCCGAATAAAATCGTAGATATTGAAGCTTATGATCAGAAAAAAAAATATACGGGCAGGAATGAGAGCGGACTGGCGTATCGATTAAAGGATCTGCTGAAATGGAATGACACGATGAATTCCACAAAAGATACGAATGCGGAGAATCCGATTATTGTCTGCAGAAAGAAAGATGGTTCTTATCATTATTATCGCTATTCTAAATTTGCAGCGCTTGTTAATGCAAAGAAACTGAAATTTATTTTGAATGCAGGAAGCGAAACATCTACAGAAGAGATTCTTTCTTCTTTAAAGGCAGGAAATTATGATTATGACAGCGAGAATTATGTTGGGGGCAGTGAGATTCGAGGGATTCAGGGCAGCAATAATGAATTAAAGTATGTAGATTGTTGGAGCTATGATGGATATTCGATGGAAGAGCCGTATGCCCCGGTAGGAGCCGACAGCCTGATGAATCTTGCCAATAAAGATTCCAGATGGAATGGCAGACTGAATGATGCTTATAATCTTGTGACAAGTGTGGTAGACAGTCTGAGTGAGCGTTATTCAGAATATCAGAACACGAATGAAGATATTGAAGAAGGAGACTCGAACTTCTATTATATTTACGCAGATATGAAGGCGGGAACGATTTATACAAATCAGAAAAGACTTGAAAATTTTCAGGAACTGGACAACAATTTAAAGCTGCTCCGTAAAACCGGAAAATATGTAATTGTAAAATCCAAATTAAAGGATTTTAAGACGAATCTTCGAAGTGAGATTGCAGAAGCATGGCGTGATGAGATTAAAAATACAGGAATCCAAAAGAAGGATTTTGTCTTTGCAGCATGTGTAAATACAAACTATCCGATTGCAGATCATTTTTATTCAGAAAATCAGCTTTATGAAAAATACGGTTCAGCTATCCGTGGAATCTGTATGCTCTCAGTGATTGCATTTGCACTTTTTGTGATCTGTGTAATCTGGCTCACAGCGATTGCGGGACGCAGAGCAAAAGATGAAGAAATGCATCTGGCGGGATTTGACCGGTGGAAAACGGAGATTGCCGCAGTATTGATCATAGGTCTCTGGGTGACAGCAGCTGTAGTGGGTAATTTTGTTTGCTTTGATGATTATTTACAGAAAACAGAGGGGACTTTTTATAGTCAGGCAGATTATGTAAAAAATGCGATCCCTTATATTATTGTGGGAGGAATTTTCGGCTCATATACATGCAGTATGTTTCTGATCGGATTTTTAAGTTTCGTCCGCAGGATCAAAGCGCATATCGTCTGGAAAAACAGTCTTTCACGAATGTTCTGTCACCTGGTCAGGGATATTGCGCAGAATATGTCTTCGCTGTGGCGTAATATCATGCTTTTTGTACTTTTTGTTGTTTTGCACTGGATTGTCATGATTACAGATACTTATGGATTTCCGCTGTTCATGATGCTGTTGGCGGAGCTTGCAGTGTTTGTATATCTGGTCTATGATGGAATCGAAAGAGCGAAGATCAAAGACGGTGTAAAGAAGATTGCAGCAGGGGAACTGGACTATAAAGTGCCGACAGAAGGTATGTTTAGCAGTCAGAAGGAAGTGGCAGAAGGAATTAACTCTGTTGGTGCCGGTCTGGAAGTGGCTGTGGAAGCGAGCATTAAGAATGAACGTCTGAAAACGAATTTGATCACGAATGTTTCGCATGATATTAAGACGCCATTGACATCAATCATTAACTATGTGAATCTCCTGAAAAATGAGAATTTCGATGATCCGAGAATCCAGAGATATATCGAAGTGCTGGAACAGAAATCCATGCGTCTGAAAACATTGACAGAAGATGTTGTGGAAGCATCTAAGATTACTTCCGGTAATATTAAGCTGGAATGTATGAAACTGGATTTCACAGAGCTTGTATTGCAGACAAGTGCAGAGTATGAAGAGAAGTTTGAAGAAAGAAATTTGACGGAAATTCAGCATCTTCCAAAAGAGAAAGCACTCGTCTATATTGATGGAAGAAGAACATGGCGGATCCTTGCAAACTTATACAATAATGCCGCCAAGTATGCAATGACGGGCAGCAGGATCTATACAGATCTGAAAGTGACGGAAGGTGCGGTTATCTTCAGCATTAAAAATATTTCCGAACAGCCGTTAAATATCAATGCAGATCAGCTGACAGAGCGCTTTATCCGCGGAGATATTTCCAGAAGTACAGAGGGAAGCGGACTGGGACTTTCCATTGCCCAGACACTGACAGAGATGCAGAAAGGTAAGTTTGAACTGTATCTGGACGGTGATCTGTTTAAGGCAACCGTTACATTTCCGAAAGTACAGGAAGAACAAAGTACACAAATCTGATTTTTCTGTTATAATATATGATTATGGAAGAATTAAGAAAATTATTAAATGAACAATTAAATAAAGATTTCGGCTCCGCTGTATTAAGCGGAGCCCATGATAAGACGGGGGTGACGAAAGTGCGCGTCCGTCCACTTATAAAACGGGGAGAACTGCTCTTTCAGCTGGAGTCTTTCCGCAACAATCAGGCATTTCATGAGAACTTATCAGTAGAAGAGACCTGTGAGAAGATCCTTGCATATATGCAGTCAATGAAACAGATGCAGATGGAGACGCGAACTTACAATTATACGGTTCTTGTCAGTAAGAAAGGAAAAGTGACCATCAAAAGACGAATGCAGCAGGGAAACTGGAAACAGGTAGATCTTACGCACAACCGGAAGAAACACTATATTCTGGAAGAAGGAACCATGGTGCCTTTTTTGCGTGATCTGGGTGTTATGACTGCCGATGGGAAGATCGTGCATGCGAAGTTTGACAAGTTCCGGCAGATCAACCGTTTTCTTGAATTTGTAGAAGATGTGTTGCCGCAGTTTCCAAAAGACAGGGAAGTTACAATCCTTGATTTTGGATGTGGCAAGTCTTATCTGACATTTGCCATGTATTATTATTTGCATGAACTGAAGAAATACGATGTCTGCATGATCGGACTGGATCTGAAGACGGATGTAATCCGTCACTGCAATGAACTGAGTGAGAAATATGGCTATGAGAAACTGAAATTTCTGGAGGGAAATATTGCCGATTATACAGGGGCGAGTGAAGTAGATATGGTGGTTACACTGCATGCCTGCGATACGGCAACGGATTTCGCACTTGAGAAGGCGGTTGGATGGAATGCAAAAGTAATTTTGTCGGTTCCTTGCTGCCAGCATGAAGTGAACCGCCAGATTGCCAGTGATATATTAAAACCGGTATTAAAATACGGACTTTTAAAAGAACGTTTTGCGGCGATTGTGACAGACGGACTTCGTGCAGAATATCTGGAATCTGTCGGTTATGATGTACAGATACTGGAATTTATCGATATGGAACATACGCCGAAAAATCTGCTTATCCGTGCAATAAAGAATGACAAAAAAGAACAGAGCAGAGAGCAGAGTAAAGAAGAAATCCGTAAGTGCGAAGCATTCTTACATGTGAAACCGACACTGGGACAACTGTTGAAGGAGATGGAATGATTTTGAAAAAAAGAATAAGAGATGGAATTATCTTAGCCGGTGTATTTATCATGGCTGTTCTGGTATTCAGTTATCTGACAAATAAAGGGGATGACTCCATGACAGCAGATCTCGGATCAGCGACATTTCCACAGATTTCATTTGATTGTGACGGATTTGGTGTCAATGCCGTGCCGGGATACGCAAAACAGATGAATATTACAGAGGTCCGTGATACGATTACTCCTGTATTGAAAAATAAACTGGATATGGAGCTGATTCCATATGACAATAAGATCAGCAGTCTGGAATATAAGATTTATACACTGGATGGGACAGAATGTCTGCATGAAGATACGGTGAAGAATCCGGAAACAGATGTGAGTCTTCCGCTTGGCTCGGCAAGTGTACTCGGTGAAGAGCGTGTAATGGAAGTGATCCTTCATCTGGAGACGGGAAAAGATGTGTATTTTTATACAAGAGTTGCGCAGACGAATGAGACAAATATGAGTGCCTGCATGGATTATATCAAGGCATTCCATGAGGCAACGGTCGATAAGAATACGGATACGGATATCAGCACAGCACTGGAAGCGGATGAAGAGAGCAGCAATACATCCTATGGGCATGTAACGATTCATTCCAATTATTCACAGGTTACGTGGGGCGATTTAAAGCCCGAGATTGAGGGCGGTGAACGCTGGAGCGTAAAGGAGACGACTTCTACAGGAACGAGTGTCCAGCTTGAATATCGGGTGAAATGCAAAGGCGAAAAAAACAAACAGGATACGTATAATGTAAAAGAATTTTTCCGCGTGCGTTACGACAAGACTGCACGCAGAGTCTATCTGCTTGATTATGACCGGACTGTGGAACAGGTATTTGATCCTTCTTCCAAAGTGCTTTCAGCAAAAGGAATACTGCTTGGAATTACGGATGCAGACGTTCCGTATCTAATCAATAAAAAAGGTACGATCGTGTCATTTGTGCAGGCGGATGAACTGTGGAATTATAACAAGGACCGCGACGAGCTGTCACTTGTATTTAGCTTTGCAAGTACAGAGAACAATGATGCAAGAAACCTTACATCTGAACATGAGATCCGTCTGCTCACAGCAGATAAAGCGGGAAATATCACATTTGCCGTATGTGGTTATATGAACCGCGGCGAACATGAAGGCGAGGTCGGTATTGCCATTTACTACTATGATATAGAAAAAAATTCCGTAGAAGAGAAAGTGTTTGTGCAGACGGATCAGTCCTATGGAATTACTTCACAGAAACTCGGCAAATTAATTTACTACAGTGAAGATAATGGAGAGTTATATCTGTTAAATGATGGCGTTTTAAGAAAGACAGATGTAAATAAGAACCGGAGTGAAGAATTACAGACTGGTCTGACGGAAGGCAAATATGTTATTTCCGGAGACAGTCATCTGTTGGCATACTGTGCAGATGAGGACTTTTCCAGAATTACAATTCTGAACCTGCAGAATGGAAAAGAACGGACAATTTCTGCAAAGAATAAAGAAGGTGTTCGTCCGCTTGGATTTATCGGTGGTGATTTTGTGTACGGACGTTTCCACCTGTCAGACGTTGGAAAGACAGCGGCGGGAGAATCTACAGATCCGATGTATCAGGTAGAAATTCGGAGCAGTAAAGGGGAGGTTGTGAAGAAATACAGCCAGAAGAAGATCTATGTGCTGGATGCGAAAGTAGAAGATAACCGTATTATTCTGGAGCAGGCAAAGAAAAAGAACGGCACATACATTAAGACAACCGAAGAATATATTACAAATAATGAAGAAAAAGACGAAAGCAATATTATGCTGGAGACTTATAAGACTGATTTGAAAGGCGCGCAGATGCGTCTGACTTATGCAGACGGAGTTTCTGACAAAGAACCGAAGCTGTTAAGACCAAAACAGGTATTGTTTGAGAAACCGAAAGTTGTAAATGTACAGAAAGCAGAAAGTAAAGAAGAATACTATGTATTTGGATACGGAAAATTGCAGGAAATTTACAAACAGGCGGGCGATGCGATTCAATCAGCGGATAACTACGGAGGTGTAGTGGTTGATCAGAATCAGGAATATATCTGGCAGCGGGGCAACCGTGATCTGCAATATAAGATCAGCGCCACAAGTAAGCCGGTAGAAGGACTGCGTTCTGAATTGAATGGCGGCGCGACACCGATGGAAGCGATCAGCAAGACATTTGGCGAGGATGCGTTGGACTTGAGTGGCTGTAAAGCTGAACAGATCGCATATGTAATGAACCAGGGAAAACCTGTGATCGCAGTTACGGAAAATAAAAAATATGTGATTTTGATTGGTTATACGGAGACGGATGTGACATATGTTGAAGCGAAAAATGGCAAGAGCCATACGGTAAGTCTGGAGAAGATGGATAAAAAAGCCAATGGAAATTATATTGGGAGTTAACTAAGAAAGAGCTGTGACAGGGTGAAAAATTCACTCTGACGCAGCTCTTTGTTATGTAATAGAAACGTAGAGTGTTGCAAGCTGTCTACGTTCCACTCCGGTCGTTGCTAAACGAGCGTCACAGGCGCTCAGCAACGCGCTCGGCGCGAGAATGTGCCAAGGCACATTCTATTTTATTTATGCATTTTGAAATACGATATGTTTGTATTTGTCCAGCGCATATGCAAGGATCAGTCCGAGTATACCACAGGAAATCACTTCGCCGATACCTACCGTCAGCATCATGAACGGAATTGGTAAAGTTACACCGTAGCCATAACGCAGAACGAATGGAACAACAATAATATTTGCAATGATTGGTGGAAGTGGTGCGAGGATGCGGTTCTGGTTGCGAAGCTTCCATGTAAAGAAAGCACCGATCAAAGTGGCAAGACTTCCGAAGATGATATCCGGAAGGATTGCTCCGCCTAAGATGTTACCGATCAGGCATCCGACAAATAATCCTGGAACGGCAGCCGGAGTAAAGACCGGAAGAATTGTAAGCGCCTCCGAAATACGAACCTGCACTTCTCCGAACGAGAAAGCTGCACCGACATAGGTGATGACAACATAGATGGCAGCAATCATGGCAGCCTGTGTCATGTAAGTGATGTTTTTGTTTTTCATTTTTCATATCTCCTTTAGTTTTGTTTTACGAGTGGAAGGTCACGAACACTCGATTCATTTTCGCGCAGCAATGAGTCAGGCGGCATGCTTGCATGAATGTCTGACGAATGCCACGGAGGCATATACAGTTGGTATATGGCCTACGCCGGAAATCGGCGGTCAACCCAATAAGACCTTGTTTTTGTGGGGTTATAACGGGTGATAGTATAGCATATCCGGCGGCAGGATTCAAGCGGGAAGGGCAGTGAAACGCACACTTATTCATGAATTTTTAAATTTTCATACCATATTCTAATGAAATTTACATATTGTATTGCAAAAATACATATGATATAACGCCAATAGGCAAAAAGATAATGCTATTCCTAATTCTGGTGTGGAAAGGCTTAACTCCACAGGCTAATTGTCACTATCTAACCATTTGATGATGTAGTGGCAAACTACACCAGCCGCAACAGAATGTTGAACATGTTGAAAAAATATCACTATAGATTTCCTTTATAACGTTTATTATAATTATAAATTTGACTTGTACAAGCATGCTTTCTAATATGGAAGATATAAACATACTAGGCTTATAGTGTGCTTATAATCCTACAAAAAGAGGAAAGGAAGGATGGATGTTATGAAAAAATGTGTAAAACGTCTCGCACTGTTCGGCCTGATGATGGCTGTTGCATTTTCTATGATTCTGCCAACAACCACTAACGCCGCAGCAAAGAAGCCAACCAAGATTACATTGAAGGCTTCTAAAACAACTGTCACTGTTGGCAGTAAAACAAAAGTGAAAGTGAAAACTGTAAAGCCAAAGAGTGCTTCTAAAGCAGTTACTTTCAAATCAAGCAACAAGAAAATTGCTACTGTTACATCAAAAGGTGTTGTAACAGGTAAAAAAACAGGAAAAGTCAAAATTACAGCAGTTTCAAAGAAGAACAAAAAGGTAAAAGCTTCTGTTAAGATTACTGTAAAGAATCCGGTAGCAAAATCTCTTAAGATTGCCGCATCATGCACAAATGTATGCGAAGGAGGAACATGTACGGTATCTGTTACATCTGTAAATCCGAAACTTGCTTCCAAAGCTGTTACATATTCTACAAGCGATAAAGACATCGCAACTGTAACTCAGAAAGGTCTTGTTTCAGCTCAGAAAAAAGGTACTGTAACTATCACAGCTACTTCTAAGATAAACAAGAAAGTAAAAGCTTCTGTTAAACTCAACGTTGTATACGCTCAGTCCGGTACTGTTAAAAATACAGTTGACATGTCTAACAAACCGGCTGGAAAAGTTGCCAAAGTATGGCTTCCGGTTCCTACAAGTGATGACAACCAAAAGATTACAAATGTAAAAGTTGATGCCCCAAAAGCAACAAAAGTTATAAAAGCAACGAAAGACTCTGCCGGAAATACAGCATGCTATATCGAATGGGATGCTTCTGTAGTTCCTGCTGATCGTACAGCAACACTTTCTTATCATGTAACAAGAAAAGAAGTTGTACGTCCGAACTTAGTTGAAAAAGGATCTGTAGACAAAGCTAAATTTGCTGAATATCTGAAAGAAACAGAAAAGAGCGGATCTTTTAAAGAAGGAAGCATTGTAAAAACACAGGCTGACAAGATTGTCAAAGATGCCAATGCAAAGACAGTTCTTCAGAAAGCAAAAGCTATTTTCGATTGGGAAGTTGCAAACCTTCATCGTGATAATTCCGTAACAGGATGCGGTCTTGGTGATGTTGAAAATATCCTTACAACAACAAAAGGTGGAAAATGTACAGACCTTAACTCTGTATTTGTAGCACTGTTACGTGCAGAAGGAATCCCGGCAAGAGAAATGTTCGGTATCCGCATTAATGCAGCTGATATCACAGGAAACCAGCACTGTCGTGCACAATTCTACTTACCTGGAACAGGATGGGTAGAAGCGGATCCTGCTGATGTATTAAAACAGGCTCTGACTGACGGAAAGAGTAATACAGACGCAGACTGGAACTCTTATGTCGAACCAGTAAAAGACAAATACTGGGGAGGAAATAACGAGAAATGGGTAATGCTTTCTATAGAAAGAGATATCACATTATCTCCGGCACAGAGTGCAAAAGCTGCCACCGGTGGAATCCTGAATGCTGATGGAACACTTAATAACTTCGGATATCCTTATGGAGAATTTGATGGTGAGTATGTATCTTGCTACAACGCAAAAGATTTCAGCTATACTTACACATTTGCAGAAGATCACAACCGCGACTGCTGCTAATTATTATAAGCGATAAAAAAATAGCCTCACTGTGAATTTGAAGTTCACAGCGGGGCTTATTTAGTGCAAGATTTCTTCAATAATAGCAGATTTAATTCTATAAGTTCATTATATGTTATTTCGACAGTCAATCATAAATCCGGAAGCATTTGCATCTTCATCAGGATTTTGTATAGAGGCAATATAATCCTGTATAAGGGAAATTCTTAGTGTTAATATGAAACAACGGTCAGGTATGCGATATTTATTGCATACCTGACTGTTGTTTTATATTAGTAATTATATGTGTAAAGTCTTGAATAATACAAGTGTCTTGTCACCTGTAAGACAGTATGGTATAATAGTATGACTTTAAATAAACGAGGTGACGGAGCAATGTCAGTAATTGAAGAGATAAAGAAATTAAAAAAAGAAAAGAACGCAGTGATCCTGGCTCACTATTATGTGCCGGCGGAAGTGCAGCAGATAGCAGATTATATCGGGGATTCCTTTTATCTGAGCAGAGTAGCGGTAGATCTGGACGCACAGCTGATCGTATTCTGCGGTGTTGGATTCATGGGAGAGAGTGCGAAGATCTTAAGTCCTCATAAGACCGTACTAATGCCGGCAGCAGATGCAGACTGCCCGATGGCACATATGGCAGATGTGGAGACAATCCAGAAGGTGCGTGCGGAATATGATGACCTGGCGGTTGTCTGTTATATCAACTCTACAGCAGAGCTTAAGAAATATTCCGATGTCTGTGTTACATCTTCCAATGCAGTGAAGATTGTAAAAGCACTTCCACAGAAGAACATTTTCTTTATTCCGGATCGTAATCTGGCACACCACATTGCAGAGCAGGTGCCGGAAAAACATTTTATATATAATGAAGGCTTCTGTCCGACACATGAGCGGATGGAAGAGGATGAAATTCTTGAACAGAAAGCTTTGCATCCGGAAGCAGAAGTGCTGGCACATCCGGAATGTAACCAGGGGGTATTGAAGCATGCGGATTACATAGGCAGTACAAAAGGAATTATCCAGTATGCGACAGCAAGTGAGAAGGAGGAATTTATCATCTGCACAGAAGAAGGTGTCGGATATGAGCTTAAGCGTCAGAATCCGGAGAAACAATTTTATTATCCAAAGAGTGTTCCGGTATGTCCGAATATGAAGAAGGTTACATTGGACAAGGTTCTGCATGTCCTTCAGACCGGAGAGAATGAAGTACACGTTGATGCAGAACTTCGTGAGAAGACGAAGCTTCCGCTGGAGCGTATGTTACAGCTTGCAAAATAAAAAATTGCTCTTGCTATATAATTAGGAGGGATAAGAGTGAAAGAGAGAAAAGTGGATGTGGTTATCGTCGGAACCGGAGTATCCGGTCTATTCCATGCGTTGAATCTCCCGGAAGATAAGCGGATTCTGATGTTGACAAAGGCAGATTTAGAAAGTAGTGATTCATTTCTGGCACAGGGAGGAATCTGTGTAATGAGAGATGAGACAGACTATGATAGTTATTTTGAAGATACAATGAAAGCCGGACATTATGAAAACCGGAAAGAATCCGTAGACATTATGATCCGCAGTTCCAGAGAGATCATTGATGATCTGGTATCTTACGGAGTAGATTTTGAGAAGAAGAACGGCGAGTTCTGTTATACAAGAGAAGGTGCACATTCCAAACCGCGTATTCTCTTCCATGAAGATATTACCGGAAAAGAGATTACGAGCAAACTGCTTGCTCAGGTTAAGAAGAGAGTGAATGTCGAGATTCTAGAATATACAACAATGACAGATATTATAGAAGAAGCTGGTAAATGCTGTGGCATTTATGCGGCAGAGCAGGATGGAGATCAGTTAAAGATCGAAGCGGATTATACGATTTTTGCAAGCGGTGGTATCGGTGGTCTGTATGAACATTCTACGAATTTCCCGCATTTAACAGGAGATGCACTGGAGGTTGCGAAGAAACATGATATCCGTCTGGAGCATCTGGACTATGTGCAGATCCATCCGACAACATTATATTCCGAGAAGCCGGGCAGACGTTTCCTGATCTCCGAATCTGTACGTGGAGAGGGCGCTGTATTATATAATAAAGATAAAGAACGTTTTGTAAATGAATTGCTGCCGAGGGACGTTGTGACAAAGGCAATCCAGGAGCAGATGGCAAAGGATGGCACAAAATATGTATGGCTTTCTATGGAACACATTCCGGAAGAGACAATTTTAAAGCATTTTCCAAATATTTATGAGCATTGTCTGGAAGAAGGCTATGATGTGACAAAAGAATGTATTCCGGTAGTTCCGGCGCAGCATTATTTTATGGGCGGTATCTGGGTAGACCGGAACAGTCATACATCGATGGCACATTTATTTGCAGTAGGAGAGACAAGTTGCAACGGTGTACATGGAGCGAACCGTCTTGCAAGCAATTCACTGATGGAAAGTCTGGTATTTGCGAAGCGTGCGGCGAACTGCATTACGGAAGAATATGCACGGATGGAAAAAGAGACAGCGTAGGAGGAACAAAGATGAATAAGATTTCAATGACACTTCAGGCAGATCATCTGATACTGGAGGCGTTAAAAGAAGATATATCAAGCGAAGATGTCAGCACGAATGCGGTGATGCCGGAGGCGGTAGACGGAGAAGTGGAACTGATCTGCAAGCAGGATGGCGTGATCGCAGGACTGGATGTTTTCAAACGGGTATTTGAACTGCTGGATGCAGATACAGAAGTGACTTTTTCCTGCAAAGACGGAGATGAAGTGAAAAAAGGACAGCTGATGGGAAAAGTAAGAGGAGATATCCGCGTACTGTTATCCGGAGAGCGTGTGGCGCTTAATTATTTACAGAGAATGAGTGGAATCGCAACGTATACACATACGGTGGCGGGTTATCTGAAAGGAAGTAAGATCAAGCTTCTGGATACAAGAAAAACAACGCCGAATATGCGTATTTTTGAGAAATATGCAGTCCGCACAGGCGGTGGATATAATCACCGGTATAATCTGTCCGATGGTGTGCTTTTGAAAGATAACCATATCGGAGCAGCCGGAAGTGTGACAAAAGCGATACAGATGGCAAAAGCATATGCGCCGTTTGTACGCAAGATCGAGATAGAAGTTGAGACGCTTGACATGGTTAAAGAAGCGGTGGCAGCAGGGGCAGATATTATCATGCTGGACAATATGACACCGGAGCAGATGAAAGAAGCAGTCGCATATATTGACGGCAGAGCCGAGACAGAATGTTCCGGCAATGTAACAATGGAAAATATCCAGAGAATGACAGATGTCGGAGTGGATTATATTTCCAGCGGTGCACTGACACATTCCGCACCGATCCTGGACATTTCACTTAAGAATCTGCACAGGATTTAAATAGGTATGAGACTTTAAAAACGGGTCGCAATATGTTATAATACCAAGAGCATATTGCGGCTATTTTTGTCGCTGTACAGGAAAAGGAGTTAAATTAGCATGGAATTGATTTCAATCAGAGATTTATACAAGAACAAAGAAAACTATCTGGATAAGACCATCACGATTGGTGGATGGGTTCGCAGCATCCGTGATTCAAAGACATTTGGATTTATTGTAGTGAATGACGGAACATTTTTTGAACCACTGCAGATCGTATATCATGATAAAATGGAGAATTTCACAGAGATCTCCAAACTGAATGTCGGTGCGGCAATTATCGTAACCGGTACACTGGTAGCAACACCACAGGCAAAACAGCCATTTGAGATTCAGGCAGATACGATCGAAGTTGAAGGTGCATCAGCACCGGATTATCCGCTTCAGAAGAAGCGTCACAGCTTTGAGTATCTCAGAACTATTTCGCATCTGAGACCGAGAACGAATACATTTCAGGCTGTATTCCGTGTGCGTTCACTGACAGCTTACGCAATTCACAAGTTCTTTCAGGAGAGAGGATTTGTATATGTGCATACACCACTGATCACAGGAAGTGACTGTGAAGGAGCAGGAGAGATGTTCCGTGTGACAACACTTGATATGGAGAATGTACCGAAGACAGAAGACGGGCAGGTAGATTATTCACAGGATTTCTTCGGCAAGGAGACAAGTCTTACTGTAAGCGGACAGCTCAACGGTGAGACATATGCACAGGCATTCCGCAATATTTACACATTCGGACCGACTTTCCGTGCAGAGAACTCCAATACAACAAGACATGCAGCAGAGTTCTGGATGATCGAGCCAGAGATGGCATTTGCAGATCTGGATGATAACATGATTCTTGCAGAGTCTATGTTAAAATATGTCATCAATTATGTACTGGAGAATGCCCCGGAAGAGATGAAGTTCTTCAATTCATTTGTTGACAAAGGACTTTTAGAGAGACTGCAGAATGTCGTATCTTCTGATTTCGCAAGAGTGACTTATACAGAAGCAATTGAGATCCTGGAGAAACACAATGATAAGTTTGAATATAAAGTATCCTGGGGCACAGATCTTCAGACAGAGCATGAGCGTTATCTGACAGAAGAGATCTACAAACGTCCGGTATTCGTAACCGATTATCCGAAGGAAATCAAAGCATTCTACATGAAGATGAATGATGATAATAAGACGGTAGCCGCTGTAGACTGTCTGGTTCCTGGAATCGGTGAGATCATCGGAGGAAGCCAGAGAGAGGATGATTATGACAAGCTGCTTGCACGTATGAACGAGATGGGACTTAAGGAAGAAGACTACAAGTTCTATCTGGATCTTAGAAAATACGGCTCTACCAGACATGCAGGATTCGGTCTGGGATTTGAGAGATGCGTGATGTATCTGACAGGTATGGGAAATATCCGTGACGTGATTCCATTCCCAAGAACAGTCAATAACTGCGAACTGTAAGATTTAATTACTAATTGGGGACGGGGCTTTTTGAGAAATGCCCCGTCCCCTGGTTTTCAGGAGGGATTGTATGAATATATTAGTAGTGGATGATGAGAAAGAGATTGCAGATGTAATTGAACTGTATTTACAAAATGATCAGTATCAGATTCTGAAGTTTTATACAGGGCAGGAGGCACTGGACTGCATTAACAGCACGAAGATTGATCTTGCAATTCTGGATATTATGCTACCGGATGTGGATGGTTTCCAGATTTTAAAACAGATCCGGGAGAAATACACATTTCCGGTGATTATGCTGACTGCAAAGACGGAATATATGGATAAGATCACAGGGCTTACACTGGGGGCAGATGATTATATTCCGAAGCCGTTCAATCCGCTGGAGCTTGTTGCAAGAGTCAAGGCACAGCTCAGACGTTATACGCAGTACAATGAAGGCAGTAAAGACACCGGAGATATCATTGATTTTGCCGGACTTTTATTAAACCGAAAGTCTCATGAGTGTGTTTACAATGAAGTTCCGCTGACATTGACACCGATTGAGTTTGATATTCTCTGGCTGCTCTGTGAGAACAAAGGCAAAGTCATAAGCTCAGAAGAATTATTCGAGAAAGTATGGCACGAGACTTACTATAAGAACAGCAACAACACGGTGATGGTGCATATTCGTCATTTGCGGGAGAAGATGAACATACCGACCGGCAAATCTGATTTCATAAAGACCGTATGGGGAGTGGGATATAAAGTTGAAGAATAATTATCGGAAACTCAAATTCAGTATATTATTGCAGACGGTATTGGTAACGGCACTGACCGTGCTGGTAGGTGGATTTATTCTGCGCTATATTATCGATGGACCGTATAATGACAAATTCAGCAAGTTTTTCATTAAATATCTGAAAGACCTGAATATTGATGAATCAACAGCGATTCATTTATACTGGAAATTGATCGGAGACAATAAGACCTTTTTCATGGTTGTCGGTTTCCTGCTTTTATTTGCGCTCTTTTTCTATATTGCGCTCTCAAAGATGACAAAATATCTGGATCAGGTGGGAGACGGAATTGAAAATATTGTATCAGACTCCAACGAACCGGTGCATCTGATCACGGAGCTCAAGCCAATTGAGATCCGTCTCAATGAGATCAAGGCAACGATTAAGAGACAGGAACTGGAATCGGAAGAAGGCGAGAAACGGAAAAATGATCTGGTGCTTTTCCTTGCACATGATCTGAAAACACCGCTGACGTCCATCGTAGCTTATCTTACGATGCTGGACAGCCATCCGGACATGTCAGATGAAGAACGGGAAAAGTACATTCACATCGCATTAGAGAAATCTCTGCGGCTTGGCGATCTGATCAATGAATTTTTTGATATTACCCGCTATAATCTGCAGGACATAGAGTTGGAACCGGTTGAGATTAATTTATCTCTGATGCTGGAGCAGATTGCGGACGAACTGTACGGCGTACTGCAGGACAAGAATCTGTGTTGTGAAGTGGAAGTGGAAGAAAATCTGGAAGTGACCGGAGATCCGGATAAGCTTGCCAGAGTTTTTGATAATATTTTAAGAAATGCAATTGCATACTGCTATGCCGGAACGAAGATCCAGATCTATGCACAGAAAAAAGAAGATGACGTAGAGATTGTATTCAGCAATGAAGGGGATAAGATTCCGGGAACAATGTTGCAGACAATTTTTGAGAAATTTTACCGTGTGGACGGTTCGAGATCCAGCGGTACCGGTGGAGCCGGACTGGGGCTTGCGATCGCGAAGGAAATCGTAGAACTGCACGGTGGGCATGTGCGTGCGAAGAGCAACGATCAGAAGACAGAATTTATTGTAACACTGCCTTCAAAGAAGGAGCAGGAGGAAGGAGAAGAAGATGAAGTTTCTGCACCTCGCGGACATACATTTAGGGGCAAGTCCAGACCTGCCAAACGGACTCGCAGAGAAAAGAAAAAAGGAGATCTGGAATAGTTTCCGCAATGTGATCGAGAAATGTGAGCGGGAGAAGATAGATCTTTTACTGATTGTGGGAGATCTGTTTCACAGACAACCGCTGCTTCGTGAATTAAAAGAGGTCAGTTACCTGTTTGGAAAATTGACAAAAACACAGGTGGTTCTGGTTGCAGGAAACCACGATTACATAAAAAAAGATTCTTATTACCGTACATTTCACTGGCAGAAACATGTGCATATGATATCGGCAGATGAGCCGCAGTGTATCGAACTTCCGGAGATCAGTACATCTGTCTGTGGGTTTAGTTACCATTCGCGGGAGATAAGAGAACGTCTGGATATCAGCCAGTTGAAAAAGGGAAGACAAAAATACGAAATTTTGCTGCTGCATGGAGGAGATGAGACACATGTTCCATTTAACAGAGAGGATCTGCGGCGCGTAGATTATGATTATGTGGCACTCGGACATATTCATAAGCCACAGACTGTGATAGATGGGAAAGCGGCATACAGTGGTGCGCTGGAACCAATCGATAAGAATGATACCGGAAAGCATGGTTTTATCAAAGGTGAAATAACAGATGAAGGCTGCAGGATACGTTTTGTACCGGCAAGTGTCAGACGTTACATCCATGAGAAAATCACAGTGACACCGCAGTTTACCAATCAGGAGCTGCAGGAGCGAATAGAAGCATGTATCCGCGAACAGGGAGAACAGCATTTTTATAAATTTATACTGACCGGCTTCAGGGATCCTGATATTATGTTTGAGACGGTTCGGAGATTTTCTCCCGGTGACAGCTTATACGGTCATCCGGCGTTTGGAAATGAACATGGATGGAATATACTGGAAATCGCTGATCGGACAACGCCGGCATATGATTTTGGGCAGCTTATGAAACAGCATAAAGAAGATATCCTGGGGGCATTTATCGAAGAATTATCAGAATATCCACAGGAAAGCATACAGTATCGTGCGCTTTGTGAGGGAGTACAGGCGCTGATGGATACAAGAAGGGGTTAGTTATGCGTATACGAGAGATCTGGATGAAGAATTTCGGGCGTTTTGCAGATCGCAGAATTACTGTAAATGACGGCATACAACTGTTTTATGGAGAAAATGAAGCAGGTAAATCAACGATTCACACATTCCTGAAAGGGATGTTATTTGGGATGGAGCGAAAGCGTGGACGTGCTTCAGCAACTGATGAAAGCCATCTGTATGAACCGTGGGAAAATCCTAATTACTATGCAGGTGTGTTGCGATTTGAAGCGGGAGGCAAGACATTCTGCCTACAGAGATCATTTGAAAAAACAGGGAGAAAGGCAGAATTGTTCTGCGAGGAAGACGGAGAAGAATTTTCGGTAGAAAATGGAGATCTGGAAATGCTGCTCGATGGGCTGACTGCTTCAGGATACGAGAATACAATATCCTGTGGGCAATTGAAAGTAACACCGGATGCTTCACTTGGAACAGAGCTTCGCAATTATGCCACCAATGCTTGTGCGCAGGATAAGGGAGACATCGATCTGGGGGCGGCATTTGCCCGCTTGAAGGAACGGAAAAAGGACATAGAACGCCGGATAAAAATAAGACTGGAAGAACGACAGAAAAAGCAGGAAATTACGGAGCAGGAAGCATCCTATGTATGGACAGATATCCATAAGTACACCGAAGAGAAGAACCGCATCAGTGAAGAACTGGCACTCCGGGAGATGGAAAAACAGAAAAATAAAAGAGACAGTCTGGCTTATACAGAAGAAGTTTCCAAATGGCGGATTCATCCGATGGAGCTGATCGTATTTGTTCTTTTGATTATTTCCCCATTATTTATTGTGTCAAAACCGTGGAATTATCTGATGGCGATCATCATTTTCCTGTGCTGCCTGATTTATATCTGGAATCGGATGAAAGTAAGTAAACGTAAGGAAAAAACAGAGCCGGAGATTCTACTTGAAAAGATCCGACCGGAAGAAGAAAAAGCATCCAGAGAGAAACTGCTCTGGGAACAGAACCGCATAGAAACAGAATTGAAAGAGAAACAGACACAATATGAAAATCTGAAAGAACAGCTGGAAGAACTAGATTTGACAGATGATGTTATTGAGAGATTACAGCAGACGAGAGACGCGGTTACGATGGCGTATGAACAACTGGAAGCTTTGTCGGGAAGACTGCGCGAGCAGACGGACAAGTTGTTAAATGGCAGAGTATCTGAGATTGTCTGTGCGTTTACAGGTGGAAAATACGAGCGGCTTTTTGTAGACGAAGACACGCGAATTTATCTCATTACAGAGGACAGGAAAATCCGGATAGAACAGGTGAGCCGTGGAACAGCGGAACAGATCTATCTTGCACTTCGCATTGCGTCCGCAGAATTTCTCTATGAAGAAGAATTTCCACTGATTCTGGATGATACATTTGGATTTTATGATGAGAAACGTCTGGCAAATACATTACAGTGGCTTGCAGAAAATAAAAAACAGGTGTTGATCTTTACGTGTCAGAAACGGGAAGAAGAACTGCTTAAGAAAATGCATATTCCGTATAATAAGGAAAATGTATGATGCCATAAAAAAGAGCTTCCAAGCAGATATAAACAAATCGAAGAAGTATGTTATCTCGTGGTTAGAGAAGGATACTTAAAAACTGCGGGGAAGCTCTTTTTGGCTATATGATTCTAAATGTGAGAAGAGATGATTTAAATCTCTTCTCCTCTTTTATATTTCTCGACAACGTGCTGGATTCTTTCGTTCGGGGAAAGAATGCTGCTGACAGAACCGTCATGGTTCAGTGTGTCGATCAAGAGTGCGATATATTTACTCATATCACAGTTGATATAGTAAGGGCGCTCAAGAAGTTCAGGTGTCTGATAGATCAGATTTGTTGTCAGGATACCATCAATAGTACCTTCTTCGTATGCCTGGTCGAATTTGTCCAGTCCGTTTGTGAACAGTCCGAATGTTGCGGCGGCAAAGATACGTTTTGCTTTGCGGCGTTTTAACTGTCTGGCAACATCTAAGATACTGTCACCGGAAGAAATCATATCATCTAAGATGATTACATCTTTTCCCTCAACAGAAGAACCAAGGAACTCATGTGCAACGATCGGGTTGCGTCCATCTACGACTTTTGTATAATCACGTCTCTTGTAGAACATACCCATATCCAGATTCAATACGTTGGCAAGGTAAACAGCACGACCGGTAGCACCTTCATCCGGGCTGATCGCCATCATATGTTCGCTGTCGATCTGGAGATCTTTATATTTGCGTAAAAGTCCTTTTACAAATTGATAGGTAGGACGAACGGTTTCAAATCCACTGAGCGGGATTGCATTTTGTACACGCGGATCATGTGCATCAAAAGTAATGATGTTGTCTACACCCATGCGTACTAACTCCTGCAGAGCAAGTGCACAGTCCAGAGACTCGCGTCCGCTTCTCTTGTGCTGGCGGCTCTCATAAAGGAATGGCATGATCACGTTGATACGACGACCTTTTCCGCCAACGGCTGCGATGACACGTTTCAGATTCTGGAAATGATCATCCGGAGACATATGGTTTGTATGTCCACTCAGGGAATAAGTCAGGTTATAATTGCATACATCAACCATTAGATACAGGTCTTTACCGCGGACAGATTCACCAATAATACCTTTGGCTTCTCCGGAACCAAAACGCGGAACCTTTGCATCAATCAGGTAATTGTCTCTTTCATAACCTTTGAATACTACATCATTTTTAAATTCGTGGCTGTCTTCACGACGCCAGTTTACGATGTAGTCATTAACTCTTTTTCCCATCTCCTGACATCCGTCAAGGGCAATGATTCCAAGAGCTCCAACAGGTATATTATCCAGAACACGTTCGTTACGACGTAACATCTTTTGTACCTCCTAGGTTTAATAATTTTTTTTGGATGCGAATATCATCTCCGGTCAGACGAAGCATTGTATAACTGCTACTGAGCCGGGAGAAAATTCTTTCTGAATAGATGTTTTTGATATCATCTAATGCCAGATTCGTAGAAATAATCGTAGATTTCCGGCGTAAAATACGTTCGTTCAGACACGCAAACAACTGGGAAGATGTAAAACCATTTGCCATCTCTGTGCCGAGATCGTCAATGATCAGAAGATCACAGTTGTAAATGTAATTGGTGTCCGGGGATTCCTCATCGTAAGAATCTGAATCCTTTTTGCCAAACGTATTCTCAGCAAGTATATCAAAAAAATGCTTGGAAGAAAAGTAGATGACAGAATAAGCAGCATCTATCAGCTCTTTGGCAATACAGTTTGACAGAAATGTCTTGCCGACACCGGTGTCTCCATATAATAGTATGTTCCGAAAATCCGTGGAAAATGTATCTACAAATTCATGACATGCATGTAGAGCAGTCTTCATAGAATCCAGAGAGGATCGTCCTGTTACCGGATCTATGTGGTTGCGTGAGTAATAATCCAGAGAAAGTGTAGAAAAATTCTCGGATTTTAAAATCTCCTGCAAGTTTGACTGTGTATATAATAAATCCACAATTGCTTTTTTGAAGCAGTGGCATTTATTCGTTCCGATATAGCCCGTGTCTTTGCAGTCCGGGCAGAGATAATGCGGCTCCAGATAATGTGCCGGATATCCATGTGATTTGAGTAATTCTTTCTTGCGGGCAGATAAGGTATGTATCTCTTGTTTTAAATCTGCCAGAGCAGAAGTCTCGCCATTTAACAGAAGTCTCGCCTGCCGGATACTGGCAGAAGAGATGGCGTTATCTATTTCTGCAAACTCAGGGATCGCCTGTGTGACGCGTTCATAGCGCTCTTGTACCTGATGGACGGCGTCCAGCTGGCGCTGCTCATAGATGCGCATCAGTTCATTGTACTGTGAATTTGAAAGTGCCATAAAGAAAATCTCCCTTGTCTGCTTATTGCTGTATCAGTCTGCGCTCCAGATCGTTCATGTCATAAGAGCGGTTTTCAAAATTGTTAAACTTATTCCTTCCGGAAGGTTTGGAAGGCTGCGTTGTCTGCTGTCTGGCTTTGTCTGCTTTCGCACGTGTAAATGCGGCATCCAGAACAGAGACGTCTTCTAAAGTGTGGACGTTTTTCTTATACCAGTTCTTCAGAATAGAATCTGTATATTCAAAATTCGGCTGATGGATCATATTCATGGTTCGGTCACATGCTTCCAGAATGATTTCCAGAGAAAAAGCATATTCTTCGTGCCACTTGCGGATATATGCGATCTCAGATGCTGCAGGAGCACGTCCTTTGATTCCGTAAGCATTCAGAATAGAATAGCAGTTCTTGTTATAAAGAACAGAATTGGTCTTTGCCTGTTCTGCAGTGCGGATATCCTGACTGTGCCAGGATAAAGCAACTTTCTGGATGTAATGGATACTCTTATGTCCGTTTTCAACACAATATTCGATTAGATACTCGATCAAATCAGCTGACATCTGTAATGTCTCATAAAAATATGTAATCGCATTAATATCTGTAGCAGATAAAGTCTTGCCAAGATACTGTTCAGCTACAAAAAGTAATTCTTTAAATTCCTTGCGGTTACCATGCTTTCTGGTGTTCACAGACTTGTCCGTGCCCGAAACCGGTGCAACAGTCAGCGAAGCTTCTGATGGAGAAACTTCAGCTTGTAAAGAACGGTCCGGAGCTTCTTCTTTGTATTCGAGAAGTCCCTGACCTTCCCAGTATTTGAAAGCGCGTAAAATATCTTTCTCCGTACACTCTAAAAGATCAGCTAGTCTGGACGGAGCCGGCAAAGAGGCAGACTCGTCCAGGTGGCGAAGAAGCATAAGATAAACTTTTACATATTCTCCATTTGCTTTTGGCATATACCGGTCAATGAATTCGTTCTCCAGAACCGTAACTGTTTTTTTTGCCTGATTTGTTAAAGTCAGTGTTTTCATACCCGCCTGATGAGCCTCCTAATGTCTTTCAAATGTTGCAGGATCATTATAACATCAGTTGACCGGGCAAAAAAGAAATTTTTAAGCCAAAAATCAGGTTTTTTGTGGATAAAATCCTGTGGAAAATGTGGATAACTCTTACTTAACGAGCGTTTCCCCAATGTTTACAACGTCTCCGGCTCCCATAGTTATCAACACATCACCTTTTTGACAATGTTCGCGACAGAAGTTTTCAATCTCTTCAAAAGAAGGAAAATAATATACATCTGCACCTTTTTCAGCGATTGCGTCTGCAAGGTCTTTGGAAGAGATGCCGAGTGTGTCTGTCTCTCTTGCGGCATAAATATCTGCAAGGATCACATGATCCGTATGAGATAATGCTTCAGCAAATTCCGGGAAGAGAGCCTTGGTACGTGTATAAGTGTGAGGCTGGAAAATACACCAGATCTCACGGTGTGGATAATGTTTTGCAGCAGTCAGGGAAGCAGTGATCTCTGTCGGATGATGTGCATAATCATCAATGACAGTGACGCCGTCAAATTCACCTTTGTATTCAAATCTGCGGTTTGTACCGTGGAAATCTTTCAGTCCCTGTCCGGCCGTCTTCGGATCGATTTTCAGAATATCAGCCACAGCAAGTGCTGCCAGTGCGTTAGATACGTTGTGATCTCCGTTGACAGAGAGTGCGATTCTTGTTACAAACTCTCCATTTTTCACGAAATCGAAAGAAGCCTCTCCGATCTGGTCGTGAAGAATATTTGTTGCACTGTAGTCATAAGAACTGTCCGGACCATAAGTTACAACACGGCATGCAAGCCCGTCTGTGATCTCGTGAAGCTCCGGAATCTCACCATTAATAACAAGTGTGCCGTCTGCCGGCAATAGCTCAGCAAACTTGCGGAAAGAGTGACGGATATCCGCAAGGTCTTTGAAGAAATCCAGATGATCCTCATCAATGTTCAAAATAACTCCAATCTTCGGGAAGAAATGCAGGAAACTGTTCGTGTATTCGCATGCTTCTGTAAGGAAGATTTCGGAATTACCGACGCGGATATTACCACCGATGGCTTTTAAAATACCGCCGACAGAAATCGTTGGATCCATCTCGGCACTTAAAAGAATGTGGGAAAGCATGGAAGTTGTTGTTGTCTTGCCATGGGTTCCGGATACAGCGATCGGAGTATCATAATTAGTCATTAACTGTCCGAGGAGTTCGGCACGGCTCAGCATAGGAAGTCCTTTCTGGACTGCTGCCTGATATTCCTCGTTGTCTGCATGAATTGCTGCCGTGTAAACAACAACATCAATTCCTTCTATTATATTAGAAGCTTTCTGTCCGTAAAAAATAGTGACGCCGGCTTTCTCAAGCTGTTCTGTAAGCGGAGAACGTTTGTTATCTGATCCGGAGATTGTGAAATGTTCTTCCAAAAGAACTTCTGCCAGACCACTCATGCTGATTCCGCCAATTCCAATGAAGTGTACGTGTACCGGTTGTTCAAAATTGATTTTATACATAAGCTACCATCCTTAGTTTTAATGCTCCGGCGGGTTGCCGGAAAGTGTTCATAATTTACTTACTTCTATCATATTATTATAAACATATCTGGCAAAAAAACCAACCTAAAATTTCTTGGTATATTTTCATAAAAAGGTCACGAAACGTTTACTAAAATTGTGAAAAATGTTCGCGGAAGGATAAATATATGCTATAATAAGATAATAAACGACTGTGAAGGGGTGAAGACATGAGAAAGAAGGAAATGATAGCAATGCTTCTGGCAGGCGGACAAGGCAGCAGACTTGGAGTCCTAACTGCTAAAGTTGCAAAACCTGCAGTAGCTTTCGGAGGAAAGTACCGGATTATTGATTTTCCTCTGAGTAACTGCATTAATTCTGGAATTGACACCGTGGGAGTACTGACACAGTATCAACCGCTTCGATTGAATGCTCATATCGGAATCGGAATTCCGTGGGATCTGGACAGAAATTATGGTGGAGTAACGATTTTACCACCATATGAGAAGAGCACGAGCAGTGAATGGTATACCGGAACTGCGAATGCGATTTATCAGAATATTGATTACATAGAGACTTTTCATCCGGATTATGTACTGATCTTATCCGGAGATCATATCTATAAGATGGACTATGAAGTTATGCTGGATTATCACAAAGCGAATAATGCGGATGTGACGATCGCAGCGATGCCGGTGCCGATGGAAGAGGCAAGCCGATTTGGAATCGTGATCACAGATGATGATGGAAGGATCACAGAATTTCAGGAAAAACCGGAGAAGCCGAAGAGTAATCTCGCATCTATGGGAATTTACATTTTCAGTTGGCCGGTGCTCAAAGAAGCATTGCATACGATGAGAGATGAGTCTGGATGTGATTTTGGTAAACATATTATTCCATATTGTCACAGAAAAGGTGAACGCTTATTTGCTTACGAGTACAATGGTTACTGGAAAGACGTAGGAACGCTTGGTTCTTACTGGGAAGCGAATATGGAACTGATCGATATCATTCCAGAGTTCAATCTTTATGAAGAGTTCTGGAAGATTTATACAAACAGTGGCATCCTGCCGCCACAGTATATTTCCGAACAGGCAGTGATCGACAGATGCATTATCGGTAATGGATCAGAAATTTACGGTGAAGTTCACAATAGTGTTATCGGATCTGGTGTTGTGATAGGAGAAGGAACCGTTGTGAGAGATTCTATCATTATGAAGGATGCAGTAATCGGCAAAAACTGTGTTGTGGACAAGGCGATTATCGCAGAGAACTGTAAAATCGGTGATGAAGTTGTAATGGGAATCGGAAGAGATGTACCGAACCGCCTGAAACCGTCCGTATATTCTTTTGGACTGGTAACGATTGGAGAGAATTCGGCAATCCCGGAAAAAGTACAGATTGGAAAAAATACTGCGATCAGTGGTAAGACAACGGCAGAGGATTACCCGGATGGCGTACTGGACAGCGGAGAGACTTTGATAAAGGCAGGTGAACGGGTATGAGAGCAGTAGGAATTATTCTAGCGGGTGGCAACAGTTATAAGATGAAAGAACTTACACAGAAACGTGCAGTGGCAGCAATGCCGATCGCAGGAAGTTACCGGGCGATTGATTTTGCACTCAGTAATATGTCCAACTCACATATTCAGAAAGTGGCAGTTTTAACACAATATAATGCCCGTTCGTTGAATGAACATCTGAATTCCTCCAAGTGGTGGGATTTCGGAAGAAAACAGGGCGGACTTTATGTATTTACCCCGACAATCACAGCAGATAACGGATACTGGTACAGAGGAACCGCAGATGCGATTTACCAGAATCTTGATTTTTTGAAGAGATGCCACGAACCTTACGTTATCATTACATCCGGCGATGCGGTGTATAAGATGGACTATAACAAGGTTCTGGAATATCATATAGCAAAACGCGCAGACATTACGATCGTGTGTAAAGAACTTGCTCCAGGAGAGGATGCGAGCCGGTTTGGAACATTGAAGATGAATGATACGATGCGCGTGGAAGAATTTGAAGAGAAGCCGATGGTGGCTAAGTCCAACACTATTTCCACCGGGATTTATGTGATCAGGAGAAGACATCTGATCGATATGATCGAGCACTGTGCGGAAGAGGACAGACATGATTTTGTGACCGATATTCTCATCAGATACAAGAATCTGAAGAAAATATATGGTTATAAAATAAAAGACTACTGGAACAGTATTTCGACCGTGGATGCATATTATCGGACGAATATGGATTTCCTGAAACCGGAGGTAAGAAACTACTTCTTCAAGGAACAGCCAGATGTGTATTCAAAGGTAAGCGACCTGCCGCCTGCAAAGTATAATCCGGGTGCGGTTGTAAAGAACAGTTTGATTGCAAGTGGAAGTATTATCAATGGTACCGTCGAAAATTCTATATTATTTAAGAAGACATTCGTCGGAAACAATTGTGTAATTAAAAATTCTATCATTCTGAATGATGTTTATCTTGGGGACAATACTTATATTGAAAACTGTATTGTAGAAAGTCGTAACACCATCAGAGCGAACACAAGGCATGTAGGGGAAGATGGTGTGAAAGTGGTCATCGAAAAGAACGAGAGGTATGTGCTGTAGAAAGATTACAGTACAGCGGCTGAAAGAAAGGGGCTAGAACAAATGCAGATTACAGATGTACGAGTGAGAAAGGTAGCAAAGGAGGGCAAATTAAAGGCGGTTGTCTCGATCACAATGGATGAAGAATTTGTCATTCATGATATCAAAGTGATTGAAGGCGAGAAGGGACTTTTCATTGCTATGCCAAGCAAGAAGTCATTGGACGGAGAGTACCGTGATATTGCGCATCCGATCAATTCCGGAACGAGAGAGCGTATCCAGAATATTATTCTTAGCAAGTATGAAGAAGCAATGAGTAAAGAAGTTATGGAAGCGTAGCCGCTATCATATAAACTGATTAAGAAATGAAATGTTTAAGGACGGAAGAAATGCATCTCTTCCGTCCTTAAAATTTTTCTTGTAAAAGAGAAAGAATCATCGCACTTTAGTGCGACTGCCCGTTTTGTTGCAGATGTCATAGTATTTAGAAGTATGCTCATATCGGGTTGGTCATCAAAATCAGGCTAGTAAAGAAAAATGCATTTTTTTATGTGTGACAGGATGTGTAAATTCAAGTTTATATGCACACAGACATAATGTCTGCCATCCTTTTTTTGCACGGCAGCCTGGATTGTATTTTGTGTCGCCGACGATCGGGCATCCGATAGCGGCGAGCTGGCAGCGGATCTGATGAAAGCGTCCGGTGTCCAGATGGATTTTGAGAAGTGTCTTCGTGGACTGCCCGTTGTCCACAGAGGTGCTGCTTGAAAAAATATCCTGGATGTCTGAAGTATGCTCATCCCCGGTGTTTACGGGATTTTTACTGAAAAAAATATCTTCGGAATTTGTGTTGATAGTATCTGGAGTGGAACGGGAAGTATCTGTGAAAAAATCTCGTAACTCATTATGGATTTCGTAGAAGAGGCGAGCTTTTTTTGCGCCTTTCTTTTTTGCATCACAGACAGACGCAGTGTTAGTCTGCAGATTTTTATACAAATAATTTTCCAGTGTTCCAGAAGTGTCAGACGGAATTCCGTTTGTCAGGGCAAGATAATATTTTCCAAAATCACCATTCTGAAGCTGGCGGTTTAAATCTTTTGCGGCAGCAGGTGTTTTGGCAAAGACAAGAATACCGCGGACTGGCTGGTCCAGTCTGTGTATTACTGCGAGATATGGCTCGCTTTTATCAGAAGATGTTTCATAAATGTGGCGTTTGATCAGATTTACCATATCAGGCGAACCAATACGGCGGCTCTGCGTTGCTGTGCCGTGCGGTTTTTCACATACGATAATATCGGAATCCTCGAATAAAATATTTAAAGTAGAATTATTTTTTCTGTAATTTTTTTGAATATGATTCTGCATGAATGATTTCCTCCTGTCAGAAATCTGGATTTCTTTTTTTATTTAAGCACAGAGCTATGGAATATGCAAATAAATTATAGCGGGATTGCCGGGAAATACAAATGCAGGAGGCTGACTTGAAAAAGTAAATTCCAGTGCGGAACTAAATTCCACTCATACTTTAAAAGTTGTGACTTTTATTGAATTTCTACATTGTAATTTGTTGTGCATATGCAAAATATAGAGTAGAGCCTTGATAGAATGATTTATTTTGTGTTAAGTGTTTTACATATGTGCATTTAGAGCTTGCAAGATTAAATTCTAATTATGCAGGAGTAAATTCCATCATGGAGATTAAGAGTGGAGTTTAAATTTTCAATTTAGGAGCGAAAAATAATCATGCTAGCTGCTTGACAAAAGAAAAACCATAGATTAAAATTATGAGCAATTCCATAAATAATATGGCGATGAAGAGAATTAGTACATGGTAGCGGGCAGCAGAGAGGACATCATAATGGTGAAAGATGTCTGGCAGGCGCACTGTGGAACCGGTCTTGGAGCCACTGTATGAAAATACAGCGTTTCCGTCAGCGTTAATGATGAATGAAGAGAACTGCAAAAGGGTTGCAGTTAACTAGGGTGGTACCGCCGAGCTTTTCGGTCCCTTTTTAGGGAGCTGAAAGGTCCGGCGTTTTTTATTATGGCGACGAGGAAAATGTACCATGCTTGCATGATCACATTTGACGATCGCTAATCAGCGGATAAAACTTGAAAAGCGTGTTTTATGCTATCGCTATCATTATTGTCCTGACCACCGGAGAAAATTGTCAGTGGCAGGTTCTGTAGATGTTTTATTAGGATGATGTTGAAATCGAAACCTTTCACCATGTTTTTCGCTTATAGGCTTACAACGTAGTGAGTACCAGGTGATTTTATTTATGAGCAGATTCGCAAACGATCTATGTTCCACATCAGGGCTTGCTAAATGAGTGTTATAGTCGTTCCGTAATGCGGCTGGTGCAAGACATGTGTCAAAGCATATTATATTTTTTTCTGGCACTGTAAAAATGTTGGATTTATATTTGTGGCTTTATAAAAGGAGCTCCCAGAATAAAGTAGAAAAGGAGAAAGAAAGATGGCAAAAGAAAAATTAGTAAAAAATATCACATCTCGTGACGAAGATTTCGCACAGTGGTACACAGACGTTGTACGTGAAGCAAATCTTTGTGATTATTCCAGCGTAAAAGGATGCATGAACTACTTACCGAATGGTTATGCGATCTGGGAACTGATCCAGTCAGATCTGGACAGACGTTTTAAAGAAACAGGTGTAGAGAATGTATACCTGCCGGTTCTGATTCCGGAAGAACTTCTTGAGAAAGAAGCAGATCACGTAGAAGGATTTGCACCGGAAGTTGCATGGGTAACACATGGTGGAATGGAGAGATTACAGGAAAGATTATGTATTCGTCCGACATCTGAGACATTATTCTGTGACCTGTGGGCAAAAACAGTAAAATCATACAGAGATCTTCCGAAGGTATGGAACCAGTGGAACTCCGTACTGCGCTGGGAGAAGACAACAAGACCGTTCTTACGTTCCAGAGAGTTTTTATGGCAGGAAGGCCATACACTTCATGCAACATACGAAGAAGCTGAAGAAAGAACAATTCAGATGTGGGAAGTTTATAAGGATTGCTATAAAGAGACAATGGCTATTCCATTCGTAGCAGGAAGAAAGGCAGAACACGAGAAATTCGCAGGAGCAGAAGACACATATACGATTGAAGCACTGATGCATGACGGAAAAGCACTTCAGTCTGCGACAAGTCATTTCTTCGGAAGCGGATTCCCGGATGCATTTGATATTAAATATGTAGATAAAAATAATGAATTACACAGTGCTTATGAGACATCATGGGGATGGTCTACAAGAAGTATCGGAGCACTTATTATGGTTCACGGTGATGACGACGGACTTGTATTACCACCGCATGTTGCACCGGTAGAATGTAGAGTCATTCCGATCGCACAGCACAAAGAAGGCGTTCTGGACAGATCATATGCACTGTTTGATGAGCTGAAAAAAGCAGGATACAGAGTGAAGATTGATGATTCCGACAAGAGCCCGGGATGGAAATTCTCTGAGCAGGAGATCCTCGGAATCCCGACACGTATCGAGATTGGACCAAAAGATATCGAGAAGAATCAGGTTGTAGTTGTACGTCGTGACAATCGTGAGAAGATCGTTGTATCTCTGGATGAGATTGCTGTAAAACTGCGTGAAATCCTTGAACAGGAACAGCAGGATATGTACAACCGCGCAGAAGAGTTCCTGAACAGCCACATCGATACAGCAACAACAATGGACGAAATGGTAGAGAAGTTCAAAGCAAATCGTGGATTTGTTAAAGCCTGCTGGTGCGGAGATCCAGAATGTGAAGGCGAAGTAAAATATCTGACAGGCGGAGCAGCAACCAGATGTCTGATTGAAGATGAAGAATTTATTTCCGACAAATGTATCTATTGTGGAAAACCTGCAAAACAGATGGCATATTGGGGAAAATCTTATTAAAATATAATTGGGGACGGGGATTTTCTAGAAAATCCCCGTCCCCAATTGAAAAAGACCTGTCCCTTTTTAGGAAAGGAGACAGGAATGCCTCGTAAATCAAGGAAGAAAAGTATATCAGATATTTATCATGTAACTAATCGAGGAGTCAATCATTTATCTATATTTGCACAAAACCGAGAAAAAGGACGAATGTTAAATTTGATTCGGGAGAATTGTGACAAATATCATGTGGGCATATATTCTTATTGCATCATGCCCAATCATTTTCACCTTTTAATAAAAGCAAGTTTATCAGATTTATCAGCATTTATGGCTGTTATATCATCAAAATATGCATCATATTATAATTATAAACATAAAAGATCAGGAGTTGTTTTTCAAAATCGTTTTCAAAGCCAGTGCATAGAAGATGCCAATTATTTTTGGAACTGTTTGCGCTATATTCATTTGAATCCCGTAAAGGCAAAATTATGTAAAGATCCAAGATCATATAAATATGGAAGCATGAATGAATTATGTAAAATAAGAAAAAAAGAGATCTTGGATGAAAATGTATATAAAAAAATCAAGGAATTTTTTGGAACAGCAGAGCAGTTCTGGGCATTTCATAATTTGCCGGATAGTAGTAACAAGCTATTATTTATTGATATAAAGGAAGAAGAATTTGATCAAATGAAAGAGATTGCTGTAGAGATATTAAAAAGTATGTCACAGCAATATAAAGAATCTATGAAGGAAATATTAGAATACTCAGCAATGAGAAACGAATTTGATCGAAAAATAAAAACGGCTCTTAATATTTCACAATGTATGGTGGAAAACATAAGAAAACAAGTGTTAGAAGAAATATATTAGATAATTAGGGACAGGTCTTTTTGAATTGGGGACGGGGATTTTCTGGAAAAACCCCGTCCCCAATTCAAAAATGTGGTATGATAAAATGGAATGTGGATAAGTGGAGGTAAAAATGTGGAATATTTAGAATTACAATTACCAGAGAATGTGCAGAAGATTATCACTACATTGCAGATGTATGGTTATGAAGCGTATGCAGTTGGTGGGTGTGTAAGAGATTCACTTTTAAATAGAACGCCGGGTGACTGGGACATCACAACATCTGCGATGCCCGGAGAGACAAAATCTTTATTTGATAAAACATTTGACACAGGGATTGAACACGGTACAGTGACGGTTGTATTTGGCAGAGAGGGATATGAAGTTACAACGTACCGGATTGACGGGGAATATACCGACAGCAGACATCCGAGGGAAGTGACGTTTACAAGAAGCCTGAAAGAGGATTTGCTGCGCAGAGATTTTACAATCAATGCAATGGCATACAATGATAAAGACGGACTGATTGATATTTTCGGAGGAAAAGAGGATCTGCAAAGGAAATGTATCCGGTGTGTGGGAAATGCCAAAGAACGTTTCAGCGAAGATGCACTCAGAATCTTGCGAGGTGTGCGTTTTGCTGCACAGCTGGGATTTGATATTTCAGAAGATACAAAAGAAGGTATGCGTGAGCTGGCACCAACACTTAGAAATATCAGTGCGGAACGGATACAGGTGGAGCTTGTGAAGATGCTCACTTCCGACCGACCGGAGTTACTTAAAATGGCATGGGAATTGAAAATTACACAGATATTTCTGCCAGAATTTGATCGTATGATGGAAACGATACAGGAGACACCGCACCATATGTATAACGTGGGTGAACATACACTGCATGCGATGAAAAATGTACGTGCAGATAAGATACTGCGTTTGACTATGCTTTTACACGACACAGGAAAACCAGCTCTAAAAACGATGGATGCAAATGGAGTTGCACATTTTAAAAAACATGCGGCAGAGAGTGAGAAAATTGCCGGACGTGTATTAAAGCGCCTGAAATTCGATAATGATACATTGCGTAAAGTGACAAAACTTGTAAAATATCACGATTACCGCATGGAAGCAACGGAAAAAAATGTGCGGCGCGCGATGAATATTATAGGTGAAGAATTATTTCCATATTATATGGAAGTAAGGCGTGCGGATGTACTTGCGCAGAGCCTGTACAAAAGAGAAGAAAAAATACAGAATCTGGACGAAATAGAAGAGTTATACCGGAAAATTGTCGCACTTGGGCAGTGTGTATCTTTGAAAACACTGGCAGTAAACGGAAGTGATTTGATTGCAGCAGGAATGAAGCCGGGTAAAAAAATCGGAGAAAAATTAGAAGAATTGCTGGAACTTGTAATTGACGATCCGGATATGAATACAAAAGAAAAGTTATTCCAATATTTGGGATAACTAAGTGTATAAATGTGTGAATAAGTAAGTGGATAAAGTAACCAAAAGGGGACGGGGATTTTCTAGAAAATCCCCGTCCCCTTTTGGTATATTCACGCCTGCTTTTACATACATTTAGAAAGAATATGATATGTAAAGTGCAGGGGATAGATATGCAGGAGTTAGAACAAAATGTGTTAGAACAATATAATATGGAGATAAGCAGCACCCGCAAGATCAGGGGTGCTGTTTTATGCGATACAAATCGGGGATGGTTTCTGCTTAAAGAAGTGTCGCTGACCGCAAACCGGATTCCTGCACTCTGTGAATTATATGAATATCTGAGAACTGAAGGATACACTCATTTGGATCATATAGAAATGAACAGGGAAGGCGGGCATATTACAGAAATGGAAAATGGGGAGAAATATATATTGAAGCGCTGGTGTGATGGAAAAGAATGCGAAATACGCCGATCAGAAGAACTGGTGGAGGCGTCGGCAGAGCTTGCAAAGCTTCATCTCCTTCTTCAGCATCCCATGGAAAATAAATGCGGACAGGCGGAACATCTGGTGAAAATATATGAAAAGCATGACAGAGAACTGAAAAAAGTGCGCCGTTTTATCAGAAAGGTGCCTTTGAAAGGAGAGTTTGAATGTGCATTCCTGAAAGCTTTCGACAGTATGTATGAATGGGCGCAGGCGGCAACGGAAAGGCTTGGCAATTCAGACTATGAGAAACTTAGAAATGACTGCTTTCTCACGGGCAAGATGATTCATGGGGAATACAATTATCATAATATACTGATGTGCCGGGATATGCGCAGCAGCAAGGTCGCTGCGATCACTAATTTCGAAAAGTTTCATCAGGATGTGCAGGTGGAAGATCTGTATTATTTTCTCAGAAAAACAATGGAGAAAAATGGATGGAAAGAACGTTTTGCAGATGCAGTGTTAAATGCGTATTCAGCGATCCGTCCAATTAGTTCGGATGAAATGGATTATCTGCGCATCCGGCTTATGTATCCGGAAAAATTCTGGAAAGTTGCGAGTGTGTACTATCATTCAAATAAGGCGTGGATGTCTGTAAAAAATGTCGAGAAATTGCAGACGGCAGTGATGCAGATGAAACAGAAAAAGAAGTTTTTAAAAGCTGTTTTTAATGAACCAGTACAGGGGCTTTAAAAGAGACTTTCAGAAAACTGCAAAAAAGTGTGAAAATGCCGGAAAATGGGCATTTTCTGGATGAAATTCCTTGACAAACAATAAGAAAACAGGTATAACAGTAACTAAAGGCGGTTGGCGCGGGGACGTGAAAACCGATGACAGAATAGAATAAATAAGGGATTCTATAGTTAAACAAGAGGAGGAAAATTATCCATGAACAAAACAGAATTAGTAGCAGCAATCGCTGACGCAGCAGAATTATCTAAAAAAGATTCCGAGAAAGCTTTAAAAGCATTTGTTGATGTTGTTACAGAAGAGCTGAAAAAAGAGCATAAAATCCAGTTAGTTGGTTTTGGTACATTTGAAGTAAGCAAGAGAGCTGCAAGAGAGGGTAGAAATCCTCAGACAGGTAAGACAATGAAGATTGAGGCTTGCAAAGCTCCAAAATTCAAAGCTGGTAAGGCTTTAAAAGATGCTGTTAATGCATAATCAGTAATAGTAGTGGATTATAACGGAGTGTCTTGCGCTGTGGCGTCAGGCACTCCTTTTGTTGTTAGGGCAAAGTCCTGTTTTACATTGTGGAGTTTTTCGTTGATCCGAAAAACGGAACTTTGGAAAACAAATAAACCACCGGCTAAGCCGGTGGTCGTGATTTATGGCGATGAGGAAATGCAGGCTGCCTATAAAACAACACCTTTCAGACTATCTACAGGTTGGGTGAAAGCACTTTAACATTATGAAGAAAACCTTCAATAATGTAATGAAATATTCGTCAATTGTATTATTAATTAAAAGAGATTGTACAAGAAGAACAATAATAATTTATCACATACAAAATGAAATTACAGATATCATATTTTTTTCAGCTAAATATAGAAAAAAGTGGTGTGCAGAAATCTTAAACAAAATAGATAAGTTGCAGGCAGCAGAGTGTGAAGGTATATAGAAAATTTATTTCCTGAGAAAAATTTCGAGGAGAAGAAAAACATGAGATTAGACAAATTTTTAAAAGTATCCCGCCTGATCAAGCGCAGAACCGTGGCGAATGAAGCATGTGATGCGGGACGTGTGCTTGTCAACGGGAATGTTGCGAAAGCATCCGTGAAAGTTAAAGTCGGAGATATTATCGAGATCCAGTTCGGTACGAAGACAGTTAAAGTCGAAGTCCTGGCAATTCAGGAGACAACGAAGAAAGAAGAAGCAAAAGAATTGTTTAAATATTTATAAAATGTCATATTTTATCCTGATCTTTCATAAAATTATTTTAGTCGGAGGAGACGCTTGCTTCTATGAATAAATGGCGGGCAATAAATATGGCCTGGAGGAAATGCCAATTTCGGTTAAGATAAATGCTCCGCAGGAATGTGCAGCAATTTTCTTAGGTGAATGTTAGCAGTGTTTATCAGAAGCGTATGCAACTCCTGCGTGTCCGGCTCGATTAAGAAAGGTTGGGATACAGATGGAAGAAAGAACAACGGTATCGAAAAATCATAAACTGGTTGTAAATAACCGGAAGACAAGTCTGGTGACAGGTGTGCTGGATGTGTTGTCTTTTGATCTGAATGAAGTGTTTCTGGAGACGGAACAGGGAATGCTTATGGTCAAGGGGAGCGATCTGCATGTGAACCGGCTGAATCTGGAAAAAGGCGAGGTGGATCTGTCCGGGACGATAGACAGCATCGCTTATTCGGATGTACAGTCGGCGGTCAGCAGAGGCGAGAATATTTTTGCAAAATTGTTCCGGTAACGCATGCCACAGATTCGGGAAGAAGTCGTGATTTTTCTTGCTGCACTGCTTACTGGGATGATCGTGCGGTTGGTTTATATCGGACTGAATGTGTTCCGTCAAATTGTCAGACATAATCTTCGCATTATGGAGAGTGAAGACCTGATTTTCTGGATTGGATCTGCATTTTATATCTTTGTGCAGAATTACCACACAAATAATGGTAGTATGAGATGGTATTGCATACTAGGTGTGGTAGGAGGCGCGATTCTTATATCAATCCTGTATACTCATCTAAAAAAAGTGCAAAAAAAAATCTACACACGCAAGAAAAATAAATGCCCTTAAAAACTTGCGAAATGTCCGAAAAACATTTATCATATATAAGTAATTAAGGGAAAAGCCTGGGTGGGACCGGGCAAAAGGGTGAGTATATAATTATGAATGCAAAGAGACAAAAGAGACGCGTGAGCTTTGGGCAGAGAAGGCGTGTCAGAACACACAAGAGAAGCATGATTGCAATTGGAACTGTGCTGGTGCTGATGATCATTACACTGACCGTAAGTGGAATGTCACTTAAGGCAAAGGAACAGCAGAGTATTGCAAGAGAAACAAAGTTAGAAGAACAGATCAAACAGGAGAAAGCACGGACTGCACAGATCGAAGATATGGAGAAGTATGCAGATACTGATGCATATGTAGAAGAGATTGCACGTGAGAAGTTACATCTCGTACATAAGAATGAGATCATATTTAAAGCAAAATAAAAGATACAGATGATAAGCTTTGGGAGAATTCCCAAAGCTTTTTCAGTTATGGCGACGAGGCAAATGCGCCATGCTTGCATGGTAGCATTTACCGACCGCTAATCAGCGAATAAAACTTGCAGCGCGTGTTTTATCGCTGATTTATTGCTGGCATTACAATTATAAAAGGGGAGATAAGGGTGGAAGAATTAAAAGAAAAAGGAGCATTTTCCAATCCGTATGTGATGCAGATGGACAAATTTGCAGATTCGCTGGTTCATTTATCCAGAACATTCTTTACACTGGAAGGGTATAAGGGAACATTTTCAAGAGAGGAACTGGAAACAATGTTTTCCAGAGTGACGGAGCAGGTATGCGAAAATTGTGAGAACCGGGAAGAATGTCTGGGCGAGAAAAAGATCCAGACATATCAGCGTATGTACGACATCCTGTGTGCAGTGGAGAAATACGGTGCGGAAATCAATATTGAATTAAAAAGAAAACTTCAGAAACAGTGCGTGATGGCACCTCGTTTTCTGCGGGAGACATTGGAAGCATTTGAAAATGCAAAACAGCAGCTCATATGGAACAATCGGATGGTGCAGAACCGGGAAGGCTATGCAGGACAGCTGCAGAGCTTTGCGAAAATGATCCAGTATACGACAAGAGAACTGGAGGCAAGTATTTTTGAGGATCGGCATCTGGAAAAGAAATTAAAAAATTACTTGAAAAAACAGAACATTAAAATGATGTCGGCAGTATTCTATATTACCCCGCAGGGAAAATATGAAGTACATTTAAGTGTAAAAGCGCCGAAGGGGCAGTGTATTGCGACAAAAGAGCTTGCACACGAAGTGGGGAAATGTCTGGGACACCCGATGATTCCGGGGCAGAATGAGCGCCCGATTCTCGGAAATGAATATGCGTCCATCGCCTGTGTGGAAGGGGCAAAATACCAGACGATACAGGGAGTTGCCAGAATCGGCAAAGAAGGCGAGAGTATTTCAGGAGATACATTTTTGATGACAGATCTTCCGGGTGGTAAGAAAGGTATTGCCCTGTCAGATGGCATGGGTTCCGGGGAAGAAGCATTCCGGGACAGTACAATGGTTGTGGAAATGTTGGAAGAACTTCTGGAGGCAGGATTCCCGGTCAATACAGCAATCCAGATGATGAACACGGCGCTTGTAATCGGAAGAGAAGAGGTGCGTTTTTCCACGGTGGATGTCAGTTTGTTTGATCTGTATGATGGAACATGCGAAATTGTAAAAGCAGGCGCGTCAACGACATTTATCAAGAGAAAGAACAAAGTGGAAATGATTCGCTCTACATCCCTGCCAATCGGAGTCCTTGCGGATATTGAAACAGATCAGGAAAAACTGGAACTGGAATCCGGCGATATGGTGATTATGGTGACGGATGGAGTACTGGATATGCTGACGGTAGGCGAGCAGGACACAATTATGTGTACGCTGATCGAACAGTCTTCGCTTGTAAATCCAAAAGAATTTGCCAATTATCTTCTTGGACAGGCGCTGGAATGGGGACAGTCACTTCCGGGGGACGATATGACGATCATTGTGACAGGCATCTGGAAACTGTAAGAGGGAAAAAACGGTGCAGCCCTTGTAAAACTTGCAATTTTCAGCAAAATTATATATATTAAAAATGATATCATAAAACAATTTTTAGATATCATGGATGGAGAATTTGCTCCGAATTTAAAATAGCAGGAAAACAAAGGATATAAGAAAATGTATCAGAAAGTAAAAGCATATGTGAAGAAATGGCATATGCTTCAAAAAGAAGACAGTGTTATTGCAGGTATATCGGGAGGCGCCGATTCGGTATGCCTTCTTTTCATGCTGCTAAAGCTGCAAAAGGAACTGGGATTTGCCCTAATGGCAGTGCACGTAAATCATGGCATCCGCGGTGCAGAAGCAGAACGCGATGAAGCTTATGTGAAGCGGCTGTGCAGACAATGGAATGTCCGGCTGAAAGTGTACCGGGAAAATGTGCCGGCATATGCGAAGGAACATGGTATGACCGAAGAAGAGGCTGGAAGAGATATACGGCGTACTTGTTTCTGTAAAGTATTAAAAGAGTGGGGTGGAACGAAGATCGCCCTGGCGCATCATGAAAATGACAATGTGGAGACACTGCTCTGGAATCTGTGCAGGGGTACCGGTATCCGGGGTTTGGGAGGAATCGCGCCGGTAAATGATGTGTGGATAAGACCACTGCTCTGCGTAAAAAGGCGGGAGATTGAATCATATCTGAAAAAGCGGGGAATATCTTATTGTACAGACACGACAAATGCAGACCGCAGGTACATGAGAAACCGTATCCGGATGGACGTTATCCCGTATTTGGAAGACTGCGTGAATACGGAGAGTGTTTCGCACATGGGAAAGACGATGGAGCGGATGTATGAACTGGAGCAATATATATTAGAAGAAGTCGGGAAGTATAAAGAGAGCTGTACAGGCTGGAAGAATGGTAGACGGATCATTCGCCAGACAGAATATACAAAGATCCCGAAGGCACTCCGGGATAATGTCTTACATGAGATTTTATGTGAGACAGCAGGCAGACGCAAAGACATTGAAGAAGTGCATATACAGATGCTGCGGGATTTATTTACAAAACAGGTCGGCAAAAGGATCGATCTGCCTTACGGGGTGACAGCAATCCGCACATATGAAGGTGTCCGGTTTGAAAAAAATATACCTGAAGCGTCTTATGCCGGAGACGAAAATGAATTATTTTCCATTCGTGTATTTGACAGAGAGCCTGGAAATGTAACATTTCCAGAAAAAATATACACGAAATGGTTTGACTATGATATAATTAAAAATACTGTAAAAATAAGACATCGAATAGCTGGCGACTCCATTGTGATCAACAGATACGGAGGCAGGAAAAAGCTGAAACAGTACTTCACAGACCAGAAGGTTCCGCAGGAAGACAGAGATAAGATCTGGATCGCAGCGGACGGAGATGAAGTGCTGTGGATCGTCGGTTACAGGCAGAGCCAGAAATACCAGATTACAGAGAAGACAACGAAGATATTAGAAATACAATATTACGGAGGAGAAGAAAATGGCAGAGACAATTAAAGTTATGATTTCTGAAGAAGATGTAGAGAAGAGAATCCAGGAACTGGGAAAACAGATCAGTGAAGCATATGCAGGAAAACAGGTGCATCTGATCTGCGTGCTGAAGGGCGGAGTGTTCTTCATGTGTGAACTTGCAAAGAGAATTACGGTTCCGGTTTCCATGGATTTTATGAGCGTAAGTAGTTACGGAGACGGAACATCCTCAAGTGGTGTTGTTAAGATCGCAAAAGACCTGGATGAGCCTCTGGAAGGAAAAGACGTTCTGGTTGTAGAAGATATCATTGATTCCGGACGTACCTTATATTATCTGCTTGAGATCTTAAAGAAGAGAAATCCAAACAGCATGAAGCTGTGTACGCTTCTGGATAAACCGGACAGACGTGTGCGCGATGTAAAAGTAGATTATGTCGGTTTTGAGATCCCGGATGAATTTGTGGTTGGATACGGTCTGGATTATGCACAGAAATACAGAAATCTTCCATATGTTGGTGTAGTAGAAGGCGTAGAATAAAAAAGGAGGATGAGCCGGTGACAGATAATAAAAAGAACAGAGGACTGAGTGGAATTACTCTGTTCCTGTTTGTACTTATTGTACTTGGCGCACTTTGGTTTACAAATACACTGGATAGCAAGGAGAGTCAGTTGAGCCGACAGAAATTTGAAAAACTGATTACCAGTGAAAAAGTAGACAGTGTGACGATAACACAGAATAAAAACGTTCCGACCGGAAGCGTGGAAGTGCAGTTAAAGAACAAGAAAAACGGAGAAAATGAGAAGAACTACTTATATGTATCTGATGTAAATGAGATCCAGAAATATCTGGACAAAGCAAAGATTGATTATGAGATGTCGGATGTTCCGAGAGATAACTGGTTTGCAACAACGATTTTCCCGGTATTGCTTACGATGGCTGGATTTTTCCTGATTTTTATGATGATGAACCGTCAGGGTGGCGGTGCAAATTCCAAAGCGATGAGTTTTGGAAAAAGTCGTGCAAGACTCAGCACAGAGCAGGATAAGAAAATTACGTTTGCACAGGTGGCAGGATTACAGGAGGAAAAAGAAGATCTGGAAGAGATTGTTGATTTCTTAAAATCCCCGAAGAAATATATCCAGGTTGGCGCAAGAATCCCGAAAGGTGTACTTCTTGTGGGACCTCCGGGAACCGGTAAGACTCTGCTTGCCAAGGCAGTCGCCGGAGAAGCAAAAGTACCATTTTTCACAATTTCCGGTTCAGATTTTGTGGAAATGTTTGTCGGCGTAGGAGCATCCCGTGTGCGTGATCTTTTTGAAGAAGCTAAGAAGAACGCACCGTGTATTATTTTCATTGATGAGATCGATGCCGTGGCAAGAAGCCGTGGAACCGGTATGGGCGGCGGACATGACGAGAGAGAACAGACATTGAACCAGTTACTGGTAGAGATGGATGGATTTGGCGTAAATGAAGGAATTATCGTAATGGCTGCGACAAACCGTGTAGATATTCTGGACCGTGCGATCTTACGTCCGGGACGATTTGACCGTAAAGTTATGGTTGGAAGACCGGATGTAAAGGGACGTGAGGAGATCCTGAAAGTCCATGCCAAAGGCAAACCGCTCAGTGAAGAGATTGATCTGAAACAGATTGCGCAGACAACAGCGGGATTTACAGGAGCAGACCTGGAGAATCTTCTGAACGAAGCGGCAATCCTTGCGGCGAAAGACGAGAGAATTTACCTGAAACAGGATGACATTAAGAGAGCATTTGTCAAAGTCGGAATTGGTGCGGAGAAGAAGAGCCATATCATTTCCGAAAAAGAGAAGAAGATTACAGCTTATCATGAGGCGGGACATGCGATCCTGTTCCATGTACTGCCGGATGTCGGACCGGTTTACAGCGTGTCTATCATCCCGACCGGAGGAGCCGGCGGTTATACAATGCCGCTTCCGGAACGTGATGAGATGTATAATACAAAGGGCAAGATGCTGCAGGATATTACGGTATCGCTTGGCGGACGTGTAGCAGAAGAAGAGGTGTTTGACGACATTACAACCGGAGCTTCGCAGGATATCAAACAGGCAACGGGTCTGGCAAAATCCATGGTTGTAAAGTTTGGTATGTCTGATGAGATCGGACTGGTAAGTTATGATAATGAAAACGATGAAGTATTTATCGGACGCGACCTGGCACACACATCCAGAGGTTATGGCGAGAGTGTTGCAACTGTGATTGATAAGGAAGTAAAGCGTATCATTGATGAATGCTATGCCAGAGCAAAACAGATCATTGAGGAGCATGAGGATGTACTTCATGCATGTGCAGAGCTTCTTCTGGAAAAGGAGAAAATCTCAAGGGAAGAGTTTGAAGCATTATTTCACGATGAACCAGTGGAAGCGTAGCAATCGGAACCGGCAGAAGGAAAGGACGACAGAACATGAATAAGCAGGCTTTATTTTGTGACGGAACAGCGAGGTATGTGTGCCCGTTGGAACCGGAAGTGGGGGAAACAGTTACACTTAAGTTCCGGGCGGCAAAAGAAGATAATATACAGATAAGGCTGGCGATCAATAACGAATTATATACGATGGAAAGTGAACGCACCTATGGTGCGTTCACTTATTACCGGGCAGAATGGAAACTGAAAGATGGGATGACTTCCTATTATTTTGAGATTCAGGATGGTGAGGAAGTCTGGTATTACAATCGAAGCGGGCTCACGGATGGGCGGATTCCATATTATGATTTTCGTCTGGCTCCGGGATTTTCCACGCCGGATTGGGCAAAAGGCGCAGTTATTTATCAGATTTATACGGATCGTTTTTATAACGGCGATCCGGAAAATGATGTGGAGACAAGAGAGTATTTCTATATTGGCGATTACAGCAGCAAAGTAACGGACTGGAACAAATATCCGGCGGCGATGGGAGTCCGGGAATTTTACGGTGGTGATCTGCAGGGAGTGATTGACAAACTGGACTATTTACAGGATCTGGGAGTGGAAGTACTGTATTTCAACCCACTTTTTGTCTCTCCTTCGAATCATAAATACGACATCCAGGATTATGATTATATTGATCCGCATTTTGGAAAAATCGTTGAAGATGGCGGCGAACTGCTTTCGCCCGGCGAGAAATCGAATAAAAAAGCAACGAAATATCAGAAACGTACGACTTCCTTTGCAAATCTGGAAGCAAGCAACGAATTATTTATAAAACTGGTAGAAGAGCTGCATCGCCGCGGTATGAAGATTATTCTGGACGGTGTCTTCAATCACTGTGGATCATTTAATAAATGGATGGATCGGGAGTGCATTTACGAGAGGAAGAAAGGCTATGCTCCGGGAGCATATATTTCCAGAGAAAGTCCGTATCATGATTATTTCCGGTTCTTCTCAGATGAGGAAAAAGACTGGCCATATAATGGAAAATACGATGGCTGGTGGGGGCATGATACTTTGCCAAAATTAAATTATGAGGAATCGGTGAAACTTGAGAACTATATTTTAAATATGGGACGCAAATGGGTGTCGCCGCCGTACAATGTGGATGGCTGGAGACTGGATGTAGCAGCGGATCTCGGACGAAGCAACGAGTACAATCATCAATTCTGGAAGAAATTCCGTGAAGTGGTAAAAAATGCGAATCCAGATGCGATTATTCTGGCAGAGCATTACGGAGATCCGAGAGAATGGCTCGGAGGCGATGAATGGGATACCGTTATGAATTATGATGCATTTATGGAGCCAATCACCTGGTTCCTGACCGGAATGGAAAAGCACAGTGATGAGATGCGTGAAGAGCTCCGCGGAAATGCAGATAACTTTACTAGAGCGATGACGTATCATATGGCAAATATGATGGTGCCATCCCTTCTGACATCCATGAATGAATTGTCCAATCACGATCATTCGAGATTTTTAACGCGTACGAATCATATGGTTGGCCGTGTTGCCGAACTGGGACCGGAAGCGGCGAATGAATTTGTTAATCCGGCTGTAATGCGCGAAGCGGTTGCCTTCCAGATGACGTGGATCGGGGCGCCAACGGTATACTATGGCGACGAGGCTGGTGTCTGTGGATTTACAGATCCGGATAACCGACGAACCTATCCGTGGGGACATGAAGATCAGCAGATGCTGGGATTCCATAAAGAAATGATCCGCATACACAAAGAGCATGAAGCGCTGCGGACAGGAGCTGTAGTTATGCTGCACTGTGAGAAAAATATACTGGCTTACGGCAGATTTACAGAAGAAGAGCAGATTATTGTGATTCTGAATAACCGGAGCGAACTTGCAGAAGTAACGGTTCCGGTATGGCAGGCGGAAGTGCCGATGAAGACAAATATGAGACGGCTGATGTATTCTTACAAGGATGGATATACAACGGAATATGAGAAATATCTTATCAGGGACGGCGAACTGGTGGTGAATATGGGAGCGTATTCGGCGTTAGTTGTCGAAACGATAGACGAAATGGGGACGGGGATTTTCTAGAAAATCCCCGTCCCCATTTCAAGTAGTTATCCACAGGCTGATTTCAGCGTTTTCCCGATGAAAATGTGGATTACTTTGTCAATACTTCAGCCCCATCTTCTGTGATGAGCACCATATATTCAATTTGGGCAGATAGACCGTCGTCAATGGTAAAAACTGTCCAGCCATTATCTTCGTCTACGAAGAAATCCGGGCTACCTTCGTTGATCATCGGCTCGATTGTAAACATCATACCTGGGACGAGAACCATCTCGCTTCCCTTTGGTGCGACATAGCATACGAAAGGATCTTCGTGGAATTCCAGACCGATTCCGTGTCCACCGATTTCTTCTACGACAGAGTAACCATTCTTCTGTGCATGACGGTTGATCGCAAAAGCGATATCGCCCAAATGTCCCCATGGTTTTGCTTCTTTTAATCCGAGTTCTACACATTCTTTTGTGACACGGACGATCTTTTCTGCTTCCGGGGACACATTTCCAATCGTAAACATACGGGATGCATCAGAAAAATAACCATCTAATATAGTAGAAACATCTACATTGATAATATCGCCTTCTTCCAGAATCTCATTTTCATCCGGGATACCATGGCAGATGACATTGTTGATAGAAGTGCATACACTCTTCGGGAACCCTTCGTAATTTAACGGAGCCGGAATGCCGCCATGTTCGGTTGTAAAATCATAAACCAGCTTATCGATCTCAGCAGTGCTCATGCCTGCATGGATGTGCGCGGCAACGTGGTCTAACACGGCTGTATTAAGATCTGCACTTTTTCGGATCGCAGCAATCTGCTCCGGTGTTTTTAAAAGAGAACGATCCGGTACAATCTGTCCCTTTGCTGCGAGGGACCATAATTTCACATCTAATTTATCCACATTAAATACCTGCTTTCTGTAAAATATTTAGAACTGTATTTTATTATAGCACCTTTTTGGTAATTTGGTATCCTCCATTGCGTAGATGATAAAAATCATGTATAATTTTAAAATGATTGGTTATTTTGCAAATATATACTTTACAAAAGTGTAATTGTGAAAGGATGATGAATATGTTTAGATTAGGTATGCTTACCAGTGGTGGAGATTGTCAGGCGTTAAATGCAGCAATGCGCGGCGTTGTAAAGACACTCTGCGAGAAACGTGATGATGTAGAGATTTATGGATTTCAAGATGGATATAAAGGTTTGATCTATTCAAATTTTAAGATGCTGACAGCAAAGGACTTTTCCGGAATCCTGACAATGGGTGGAACGATCCTGGGAACATCCCGCCAGCCATTCAAATTAATGCGTGTTCCGGATGAGAATGGGCTAGACAAGGTGGAGGCTATGAAACACACGTATCATAAGCTGAACTTGGACTGTCTTGTGATCTTAGGTGGCAATGGCACACATAAGTCTGCAAATATGCTGAGAGAAGAAGGGCTGAATGTAGTCACACTCCCAAAGACGATCGACAATGATCTCTGGGGAACGGATATGACATTTGGTTTCCAGAGTGCGGTAGACATTGCGACGGATACGATCGACCGGATCCATACGACTGCAACATCCCACAGCCGTGTATTTATCGTGGAAGTTATGGGACACAAGGTTGGCTGGGTGACACTTCATGCGGGTATTGCAGGAGGAGCGGATATTATTCTGCTTCCGGAGATCCCTTATGATATTGATGTGATCGCAGAAGCAATCAATAAGAGAGGAAAAGCCGGAAAACATTTCACGATCATTGCGGTTGCAGAAGGTGCGATTTCCAAAGAAGATGCGAAACTTTCCAAGAAGGACCTGAAAGCAAAAAAAGCAAAAGAAAAGTATCCGTCTGTTGCGTACGAACTGGCAGAGAAAGTGCAGAAGAAGACGGATCAGGAAGTCCGTATTACAGTGCCAGGACATACACAGCGAGGAGGTTCTCCGTGCGCATATGACCGTGTGCTTGCAACAAGACTCGGTGCGGCGGCAGCAGAGGCAATTCTGGACAGCGATTTCGGCAATATGCTCGGAGTTAAAAATAACAAGATTGTCCGTATCCCACTGGAAGAGGTGGCTGGTAAATTAAAATACGTGGATCCAGAATCTGAGATCGTGCATGAAGCAAAACTTGCCGGTATCAGTTTTGGTGATGAATAGATAAATGACAGATAAACAGGGAGTGTAAATAAATGTCTTATATGGCATTGTATCGTAAATTCCGGCCGGATGAATTTGAAGATGTTAAAGGTCAGGATGCGATTGTTAAGACTTTAAAAAATCAAATAAAAGCAGACCGTATCGGTCATGCATATCTGTTTTGTGGGACAAGAGGAACCGGTAAAACAACGGTTGCCAAAATATTTGCAAAAGCAGTAAACTGCGAACATCCGGTAGACGGAAGTCCATGCGGAGAATGTAGTATGTGCAAGGCAATCAGTGCCGGCAATTCCATGAATGTAATCGAGATTGATGCGGCATCGAATAACGGTGTGGATAATATCCGTGAGATCCGTGAGGAAGTTGCTTACAGACCAACTGAAGGACGCTACAAAGTTTACATTATCGACGAGGTGCATATGCTTTCGATCGGTGCTTTCAATGCACTTTTGAAAACGCTGGAAGAACCGCCGGAGTATGTTATTTTTATTTTAGCGACAACAGAAGCGCATAAGATACCGATTACGATTTTAAGCCGCTGCCAGCGGTATGATTTTAAGCGGATTTCCATAGATACGATTGCCGGACGGCTCCGGGAGCTGATCAATAAGGAAGGCTGGGATGTGGAAGACAAAGCAGTGCGGTATCTGGCGCGGATGGCAGATGGTTCTATGCGAGATTCCTTAAGTCTCCTGGATCAGTGTGCGGCTTTTTACATTGGAGAGAAGCTGACATATGACCATGTGCTGGAGGTGCTTGGTGCTGTCGATACCGAGGTATTCAGCAAGCTTCTGCGCAGACTGCTGGACATGGATGTGCATGCAGTGATCGAGACAGTGGAAGAACTGACGATGCAGGGCCGCGAGCTGTCGCAGCTTGCAGCTGATTTCACATGGTATTTGAGAAATCTGTTACTTGTGCGCTGTTCAGATGACATGGAAGATGTGCTGGATGTTTCTACGGAGAATCTTGCACGTCTGAAGGAAGAAGCGCAGATGATCGATAACGATACACTGATCCGTTATATCCGTGTATTTTCTGATCTTACGAATCAGTTAAAATTTGCAACACAGAAGCGAGTGTTGCTGGAAGTTGCGCTGATCAAGTTATGCAAACCGGCGATGGAGACGAGTCAGGATGCACTTTTGGACCGCATCCGCGCCGTGGAAAAACGTCTGGATGAAGGCGTGGTAGTTGCAAATGCGCCGGTAGCAGCTTACCAGATGCCGGCATCGGATACTTCTGCAGCACAGGAGAAGAAGCCAGAGCTTCCGAAAGCACTGAATGAAGATGTGAAAGCGGTTGCTGCAGATTTTCGGATGATCGCCAATGATGCATCCCCGATGCTGCGTAACTTTCTTAAGCGGGCAAGGCTCAGCGCAGGTGAAGGCAACCGGCTTATGATTGTACTTCCGGATGAAATGAGTGCAGATATGGTTGGCTCGGATGCACATAAAGCAGAGATAAAAGAGCTTATTTCAGAGAAGATTGGCAAAGATGTCGAGATCGATGTACGGCATGTAGAAGAAGGACATAGGTTTGAAGACCAGTTTGTGGATATTGAAAGCCTGATACACATGGACATAACAGTTGAGGACGAATGATACTTAAATATCAGGTTTTAGGTTTTTTTATTAACTTGAACTTGTTTATGAGTGGATGAAAGATTTTGAAAACTGCCCAGTATATGTATAAAAGTGGGATTGAGATTCTACGACATATAAATGGAGGGGAAAAGTGTGAGAATGCGGAATACGGAACCGCTCGCAGATATTATAATTAGAATTACATACAACAGATAGACTGATAATTACAAATTTTATTACAAAACAGGAGGATTTTAATCATGGCAAAAAGAGGTGGATTCCCAGGCGGCGGAATGCCGGGAAATATGGCAAATCTGATGAAGCAGGCACAGAAGATGCAACGTCAGATGGAAGAACAGGCAAAAGAGATGGAAACAAAAGAATTTACAGCAACAGCAGGTGGCGGAGCTGTGGAGGCAACAGTTTCCGGTTCAAAAAAAATTGTGAAACTGAAACTGGATGAAGAAGCAGTAGATCCGGATGACGTGGAGATGCTTGAAGACCTGATCGTTGCGGCTGTCAATGAAGCACTTGAGAAAGTAGATGCAGAGTCTGCTTCTGCAATGTCCAAATTTACAGGCGGAATGGGCGGCGGAATGCCGGGATTATTCTAATACGGGAATGGTGAGCAGAAGATGGATTACTACAGTAACCAGATAAGCAAACTGATCGAAGCCTTATCCTGTCTGCCTGGAATTGGTACGAAGTCGGCGGCAAGGCTTGCATTTCACTTGATCCATATGCCAAAGGAAGATGTACAGAAACTGGCAGATACAATGGTGGAAGCAAGACAGAATGTCAGATATTGCGCAGAGTGCTACACACTGACTGATCAGGAACTCTGCCCAATCTGCAGTAATAGAAACAGGAATCATAAGACGATTATGGTTGTGGAAAATACAAGAGATTTGGCAGCTTATGAAAAGACGGGAAAATACAACGGGGTTTATCATGTCCTGCATGGAGCGATTTCACCAATGCTTGGTATCGGTCCGGAAGATATTAAACTGAAAGAGCTGATCAAACGACTGGAAGGCGATGTGGAAGAAGTGATCATCGCGACCAATTCCAGCCTGGAAGGTGAGACAACAGCGATGTATATCAGCAAATTGATCAAACCGATCGGCGTGAAAGTCAGCCGGATCGCCAGTGGTGTTCCGGTAGGCGGAGATCTGGAATATATTGATGAAGTGACATTGCTCCGAGCGCTGGAAGGCAGAACGGAATTATAAAGTAAAAGGGGACGGGGATTTTCTAGAAAAGCCCCGTCCCCTTTTAAAGAGTGTGGAAGGATGTGTGGAAAACTATGAGAAAACGTAAAGTGACATCTATGGATATCGCAAAAGCTGCCGGAGTGTCGCAGTCGACCGTTTCAATGGTATTAAATAAAAAATATAATGTGTCTTTTTCAAAAGAGACTGTGGAAAAAGTTGAGCGTGTGGCGAAAGAATTGGGATATGTTCCGCAGAAACGTAAACACCGCAAAGAAAGTAAGAAAGAAAAACTTCTGGTTGTATTTTGCTCCAATCTTACAAATCCATACTATGTAATGCTTCTGCAGGGGATTGAATCGCGGGCGAAAGAGCAGGGATTCGGACTGTTTGTCTGCAATACGCAGCGTGATTTACATATGGAAGAACGATATCTGAAAATGATGTGGGAATTAAAGCCACTTGGCATTATTTATACATGTAATCCGAGTCATTGTTTTATGGAACTGGTAGAAGAATTGTCAAGATCGATTCCGGTTGCAATCATCAATAACCAGAATGAACGGCTGAATGTAGATGCTGTGGAACTGGACAATTCCAAACTGGGACGCATGATGGCAGAACATCTCCTTGAACTGGGACACCGGAAAGTGGCATATGTGGCGCCGCCATTGACGACCAGGCAGAAACAGCGGTCAAAACGTGTGGAAGGATTTCTGAATGGATTTGCGGAAAAAGGTCTGAAAGACCAGGTCATCATCAAAGCGGCGAGAGAAGAAATTGATCTGGATGTGGCACATATTGATTCGGAGTATAAGATTGGTTACGAGCTGACACGTGAGCTCCTGAAAGAATCACCGGAAGTGACGGCTATTGTTGGCCTGAACGATATGATCGCCTTTGGCATTCTCGATGCACTGCACGAAGCGAAACTTAAAGTGCCGGGAGATATGTCTGTGATGGGATGCGATAATACATTATTTGCCCGGATGCACAAAGTAGATCTTACGACTATTGAACATTTTGTAATATTCAAAGGAAGGGATGCATGCGATATTATTATGAAGAAAATCGCATCTCACAATACGAAATATTCGGACATTGAGCCAATCAGTACCTATCATGTCGAATATGAACCGAAACTGATCGTGCGCGGAACAACATCTTACCCACGGGAAATAAAACGCAGGCGCAGGTAGGCGCTACATATAGAAATAAAGAGTGGGAACGGATAAATCTTACATACAGAAATAAAGAACAAGAATAAGTGAACTTTGTGTGTGGGTATAAGGCAGGGAATTGGATGAAATCTGCATGCAGAATTATGGATAAAAATAAATTACAGATGGAAAATTAATATATTTTCGAAAATTATTATTAATAATATGGCATCGACAAAGCAGTATGGCATGAAAACAACAGAAAATAATAGAATATCGAAAAAATATCGTAACAATTTTACAAGGAATTAAAAAATGTTAATTAATATAACGTATTTATTAATAGAAAAAATTATTAATAAAAAAATGAACTATTGACCAAATGTCGCATGATAGGATATAATTTTATCATGTGAACATAAGGATCTGTGAAGAGATTCACGAATGATTAAAGGAGGAATAAAAAATGAAATTTTTCATTGACACAGCGAACGTTGACGACATCAGAAAGGCTAATGACATGGGAGTTATCTGTGGAGTAACAACAAACCCATCTCTGATCGCTAAAGAAGGAAAAGTATTTGAAGAGGTAATCGCAGAGATCGCATCTATCGTGGATGGACCGATCAGTGGTGAAGTAAAAGCTACAACTGTTGATGCTGAAGGCATGATCAAAGAGGGAAGAGAAATCGCTAAGATTCATCCGAACATGGTAGTTAAGATCCCTATGACAGTAGAAGGATTAAAAGCTTGTAAAGTACTTTCTTCAGAGGGAATTAAGACAAATGTTACATTAATCTTCTCTGCTAACCAGGCACTTCTGGCTGCAAGAGCAGGAGCAACATATGTATCTCCATTCCTTGGACGTCTGGATGACATTTCTGTAAGAGGAACTGACCTGATCACAGAGATCGCTCAGATCTTCGAAGTTGCAGGAATCGACACAGAGATCATTGCAGCAAGTGTACGTCACCCAATGCATGTAACAGACTGCGCATTAGCAGGAGCTGATATTGCAACTGTACCATACAAAGTTATCGAGCAGATGACAAAACATCCATTAACAGACGCAGGAATCGCGAAATTCCAGGCTGACTACAAAGCTGTATTTGGAGAATAGAGAGCATTTTCATATTAGGAGGAACACCATGAACAAATTAGAATTAATGAAGATGGCGAACGAAGTTCGTAAAGGTGCCATCACAGCAGTTCACAGTGCCAAATCCGGACATCCGGGCGGATCACTGTCAGCAGCTGACATTTATACATATCTTTATTTTGAAGAGATGAATGTAGATCCAAAAGATCCTAAGAAAGCAGATCGTGACCGTTTTGTACTGTCCAAAGGACATACAGCACCGGGTTACTATGCGACACTTGCCAACAAAGGCTTTTTCCCGGTTGAAGATCTGACTACACTTCGTAAAGTGGGATCTTACCTGCAGGGACATCCGGATATGAAACACATTCCGGGAGTTGATATGTCAAGTGGTTCTCTTGGACAGGGGATTTCAGCAGCAGTTGGTATGGCAATTTCTGCAAAATTAAATGATGCATCTTACAGAGTATATACTCTGCTTGGAGATGGTGAGATCCAGGAAGGACAGGTATGGGAAGCTGCTATGTTAGCAGGTCACAGAAAACTGGACAACCTTGTAGTAATTGTAGATAACAATAACCTTCAGATCGACGGAACTGTAGAAGAAGTAAACTCCCCATATCCAATTGACAAGAAGTTTGAAGCATTTAACTTCCATGTAATCAATATCGACGGACATGATTTCGATGCAATCGATGCTGCATTCAAAGAAGCAAGAGAAATAAAAGGACAGCCAACAGCAATCATTGCCAAGACTGTGAAAGGTAAAGGAGTTTCCTTTATGGAGAATCAGGTATCATGGCACGGATCTGCTCCGAACGATGAGCAGTATGCAGTTGCTATGGCAGATTTAGAGAAAGTAGGTGAAGCATTATGTCAGAAGTAAAGAAGATCGCAACAAGAGAAAGCTACGGTAATGCTTTAGTTGAATTAGGTAAAAAACATGACAATGTTGTAGTTTTGGATGCAGACCTTGCAGCAGCTACAAAGACAGGAATCTTCAAGAAAGCATTCCCAGAGCGTCATATTGACTGCGGTATCGCAGAGAGCAATATGATTGGTGTGGCAGCAGGACTTGCTACAACAGGAATGGTTCCATTTGCAAGTTCTTTTGCAATGTTCGCAGCAGGACGTGCATTTGAGCAGGTTCGTAACTCGGTCGGATATCCGAAGTTAAATGTTAAGATCGGAGCAACTCATGCAGGTATTTCTGTAGGAGAAGACGGAGCAACACATCAGTGTAACGAAGATATCGCTCTGATGAGAACAATTCCGGGAATGGTTGTTATCAACCCAGCTGATGATGTTGAAGCAAAAGCAGCAGTAGAAGCAGCTTACGAACATGTAGGACCTGTTTATCTTCGTTTCGGAAGACTTGCTGTTCCGGTAATCAATGACAATCCGGATTACAAATTCGAGCTTGGAAAAGCTGTAACATTAAGAGAAGGAACTGATGTTACAATTATCGCATCAGGACTGACTGTTTCTGAGTCACTTGTAGCAGCAGAGAAGCTTGCAGCAGACGGAATCAGTGCAGAAGTAATCAACATGCACACGATCAAACCGTTAGACGAAGAAGCAGTTATCAAAGCAGCAGCTAAGACGGGCAAGATCGTAACAGCAGAAGAGCACTCTGTTATCGGAGGACTCGGAAGTGCAGTATGCGACGTTGTTGCTGAGAAAGCACCTGCAAAAGTTCTGAAGATTGGTGTAAATGATACATATGGAGAGTCTGGACCGGCTGTAGAACTGATTAAGAAATACGGACTGGATGCAGACAGCATTTACGAAAAAGTAAAAGCATTTGTATAAGAAAAAATATGACCTAAAAGGGGACGGGGATTTTCTAGAAAATCCCCGTCCCCTTTTTACATTTATTCACATCCTGTCGAAAACTTTATCCACTTTATCCCCATCGTATGCTAAAATCTGCAAAAATCCCGTGCTACCATATACAAAAATTTCATAAATGAGGTGAGGAGTATATGGAAAGACAATTTCCAAAAAATGTAAGGCAAATCGGGAACGTCAGTGACGAACCAAAAATCTACATGGAGGACTATGTAGATACGTATCTGAATCAATTGCGGATGAAAGCAATTGATTCGCCGATAGCAGCTCTGCTCACAGGGGAGATTGTGGAGCAGGAAGGACAGGCAGTTGTATACATATCAGGAGCGCTGCAGATTGAAGCGGTCGAAGTTGCAGGGACAGAGATTCGGATGGATGAAGAGATATGGAAACGGACGCAGGAGGAGCGGGAGACGCATTTCCCCGAACAGGAAGCAGTCGGCTGGTGTATGATCGAGACCGGTCATCCGATGGGACTGAATCAGGGGGTGGGAGAGCTCCATAAGAAATTATTTGAAAAGGAAAATACCGTTTTCGTATGGCGTGATGCACTGGAAACGGATGAAATTTTTTATGCGTGCAAATATGGTGAGCTGATGCAGATGGGCGGACATTATATTTATTATGAAAGAAATCCGACGATGCAAAGTTATATGATCCGGACGAGAAAAGAAAATGGCGTGACACCCAGTGAGCTGGTTGAGGATCGAGCTGCAAAGAATTTTCGTAGTACAGTAAGAAACAAAAAGAATTATCGGGAACAGAGGCAGTCATCCAGATTTAGCTATGCGATGAGTGTATCTCTGGTAGTTGTTGTGCTTGCAATCGGAATCTCAACCATGAATAATGTGGACAAGATGCGCTCGGTACAGAAATCCCTGGACATGCTGTCCATGTCGATCGGCAAAACCGAAGAGACAAATGGAACTGTAAAAGAAGCTGAAAATAATAAAGAAGATAAACAAAATCAGAAAAATAAAACGGAAGAAAAAACCGTGGATAATAAAGCGGATAGTAAGGGAACCGAAAATCGAAAAAAAACAGAAAATGAACAGCAGAAGACAGAACAGTCAACAGCCACAGGAAAACAGGCGCAGGAAGATTATTATACTGTACAGCGCGGCGATACACTGGACAAGATCAGTCTGAAACTGTATGGAACAGCAAATCATGTAGAAGCTATCTGTAAGATGAATGGTCTGACAGACGGAAATCTGATTTATATAGGACAAAAACTTTTGCTTCCATAATATTTTAAATAAGAAAAGCAAAGCCGGAACTGTGAAGTGACAAGTTTTGGCTTTGCGTCTGTTTCTGGGATGTGCTATACTGGTCACAAAATCAAAACAAAGGGGATAAAAACGTGCAAAGTAAAAATAGAAAATTCCGGGTTGTAGATGAGAACCATTCTCCAGATCCGAGAATCCCGAATGTAAAGCGCAAAAGAGTGTGGAAAAAGAGTACACTTCTGTTCGCGGGAGGACTGCTACTTTTGGTGCTGGTGATTTTCGGGATTATTTATTTTAGAACATACACTTCTGTCCGCGTATCTGAAACTTATGCGCTCAGCGGAGCAGCGAACAGCAGTTATAAAACATTTGCGAAAGGGGTATTAAAATACAGCCGTGACGGTGTAGCCTATGTAAATGAAAAAGGGGAAGAGCAGTGGAACCAGTCCTGCCAGTTAAAGACACCGATCGTAAAAGTCATGGGAGACTGTGCCGCAATTGCGGATGAAGGTGGAAATGATATTTTTATATTTGATAAAAATGGCGAAAAAGGAGAAGTGCACACGACCCTTCCTATTGAAAAGATCGCCGTATCAGGACAGGGAATCGTAAGCGCAATTGTAAAGAATGAATCCGCTCCGGAGATTGTCTGCTATGATACTGCCGGTAATCTGCTTGTAGAACATCAGGCATCACTTGGCGGAACCGGCTATCCGCTGGATGTTTCCATGTCAGAGGATGGAGAAGTCATGCAGGCAGTTTATATGCAGGTACAGGGAGGAAAACTTATTTCCAAAGTAGCATACTACAATTTTGGAACGGCAGGAGAAAATGTAAAAGATCACGAAGTTGCGAAAAAAGAATATAAGGACAGCGTGTTGGCTGATGGATTTTATATGAAAGGCAATGTATCCGCTGTTGCAGGTGACAACTGTCTGACATTTTTTGATGGCAAAGAGACACCAAAAGAAGTTACAACCGTAACGATCAATAAACAGATCCAGAGCATCTCCCATAATGAAAAATATGTTGGTATGCTGCTTAAAAACACAGGAAAAGATGGATACGAGCTTCGCTTGTACAACACTTCCGGTAAAAAAGTGCTTTCCAAAGAAATAAAAGAAAATTACCGTAACATCAGAATCTGCGGAAATCAGGTGATTCTTTTCGATGGTAAAAAATGCAGTATTTATTTAAAAAATGGAATACATAAATTTGAAGGCACGATGGATGATAGTATATTGGAAATTGTCCCTGTATTTGGGGTAAATAAATATATTGTGCTGGATGTAAATGGAATGGACAACATACGACTTGTCAGATAAGGAGAGTATATGGACTGGATGGTAATGGCAATAGGAGCAATCTTTCTGATTGGATTTGCAGTTGGTATATATAAAGGTGCGGTGAAAATAGCAGTGTCGCTGGCAGCAACCGTTTTTACGCTTATCGTTGTAGTGATCGCGACTCCGTTTGTAGCAGATAAGATCGCAGAACTGACACCGGCAGACGAGATGATCAAGAGCCAGGTAGTAAAAGCAATGGCAGGAGCGGCAACTTCAGCTGTAACCGGTGATTCTGAAGGAGATAATTCCGGCATGACAGCTGAGAATGTCAGGAAAGTATTGAAGGCGGCAGGGATTACTGAAGAAATGCTGAAACAGCATGGTGTTACAATAGATGATATTGTAAATGGAAAGATTACGAGTGAAGATTTGAAAAAATACGGAATTTCTTCCAGTGTTCTGGATGGACTTAACCAAAAGGACAGTTCTTCTGTGGAAGAAGCGATTAAAAACGCAGATATTCCAAAAGACCTGCAAAATAAAGCGATTGAAATGGCAAAATTGCCGCAAGTATTTAAAACGATGTTAAATGACAATAATAATGATAGTGTATATAAAGACCTGGGGGTAAAAACCTTCGCAGAATATGTTGGCGAATTCCTTGCACAGCTCATTATACACATGGTAGCGTTTCTTTGTACATTCCTGCTGGTTACAATTCTTGTACGGGCAGTTGTATTTGCATTAGATATAGTAGCAAACCTTCCTGTGCTTGGCTTCTTTAACCGGCTTGGTGGAGGAGCAGTGGGGCTTTTGATTGCACTGATCATTATATGGTTCCTGTTTATTATAGTTACATTAATGTATGTAACTTCTGTTGGAAGAGAAATGTATCAGACGATACAAAGCAATGCAATATTGAAAATAATATATGATTATAATCCGTTATTAAAACTTGCAATGAACTTCCGGTAGACAGGGCATTCATGAGTAGTTTCCTGTCGCATCCTGCCGTTTTGCATACGGTTCGAATGAGATGTAGAAATTTCTGGAAATAATGAAAAAGCTATTGACAATAAGATCTGGATATGATAATCTAGATAGGCTGTCGCAAGAGAGCAGGATAACTCAGAAATGAGTTGCAAAAAAGATTAAAATAATTATTGACAAAGAGTTGAAATTATGATAATCTATTATAGCTGTCGCGTGAGACACACCTGAGAAGCGTAGATGTCACACGGAAGACAACAAAGAAAAATAAAAAAGTTGTTGACAAACGACATGAAATGTGATAATCTATTAAAGCTGTCGCTTGAGGCAACAGATAAGAACCTTGATAATTAAACAATAGACAACAACCCTGAAAATTCTTAAGAGAATATTCAGAACAGACAAAGAACAAAATGAAGTTCGACTCTGTCGAACGACTTTCACACTAAATTCGTGAAAGACCTCATTAAGTGTT